>CALPKD020000079.1 GCA_943324055.2 Chitinophaga pinensis | reverse complement strand
TAAGAAAGCTGCTAAAAAAGCTGCTCCTAAGAAAGCTGCTAAGAAAGTTGTTGCAAAAAAGAAATAATTATCGCAAGGTAATATTTCAGCAAGAAATAGATTTACAGGTCCTTCCCGATTATTCGGGAGGGACTTTTTTTTTGTCCCAGAACTAGGGAGTTTCTATATTTACATATGCACAATTACGAGATCGCAGAATACTTTACCCTTTTGGGGAAATTAATGGACATCCACGAAGAAAATCCATTCAAGATAAAGTCCTATACCAATGCCGCATACACATTAGACAAACTTACAGAACCCGTATCTGACATGGAGTCTAGCCAACTATTTGCCATTAGAGGCATTGGCGAAGCTATCGGGAAAAAGATTTTAGAAATCATACAAACTAAAAAGCTATCCTTGCTAGACGAATACATTCAAAAGACCCCTGCTGGCATTTTGGAAATGATAAAAATTAAGGGATTAGGCCCTAAAAAAATTATTACTATTTGGAAGGAATTGGAAATAGAAAGTGTTGGTGAATTATTATACGCTTGCGAAGAAAATAGACTCATTAATTACAAAGGATTCGGCGCTAAGTCGCAACAAAATATTCAAGAAGCACTCACTTTTTATTTACAACACCAAGGAAGTTATTTATATCAGGAAGTAGAATCGTTGGTAGAAAGTTTACAAAAATCCTTGGCGATTGAATTCCCAAATTCGATTCATACTATCTCCGGCGCATTTAAAAGACAACTAGAAAGTTTAGATTTTTTAGATGTGGTTGCCACCATTTCGGCTACAGATTTAACTAATTGGTTGCAAACAAAATTATTCAAACTTGAAAATAAAGACAACTACATAAGTTGCAAAGGAGAAGATAATTTTGAAATCAGATGGCACTTGGTTGCCCCTGAAAATTATTTTTGGGCTGACTTTACATTGTCCTGCTCCCCTGAATTTTTAGAAAAATGGACCTCCCTACCCGATTTTAGCGTCCTTTCATTCCCTAATGAGCTAGCTATTTTTGAACAAGTTAGGGTACATTTTATACCAGCACCACAGCGTGAACTTGCCTCTATTATAGAAATAGCAAAGGCAAAATTATTGCCAGCGACCATACAAGTGTCTGATATCAAAGGGATTATTCACTCTCATAGCACTTGGAGTGACGGAATTCATAGTATTGAACAGATGGCAATAGCTGCTAAAAATGCAGGTTATGAATATTTAATGATCAGCGATCACTCCAAATCGGCATTTTATGCGAATGGTTTACAAGTGGATCGTATCATCGCACAGCATAAAGAAATAGATATACTGAATAAAAAACTGGCACCCTTCGTGATATTTAAAAGCATTGAATCCGATATTTTAAATGACGGTAGCTTAGATTACTCGGATGAAATATTGGCGAATTTTGATATCGTGATTGCGTCCATACATTCAAATTTAAAAATGTCGGAGGAAAAAGCAATGATGCGATTACTAAATGCAATTAGTAACCCCTACACTAGTATTTTGGGGCACCCTACCGGACGCTTACTGTTAAGCAGAAAAGGTTACCCTATAAATCATCAAGCCATTGTTGACGCATGTGTTGAAAACAATGTGGTGATTGAATTAAATGCACACCCTCGACGTTTAGATATTGATTGGAGATTTATCCAAACTGCGCTTGAAAACGATGTTCTTATCTCAATTGATCCCGATGCACATGCCATTGAAGGATTTGAGGATTGTAAATATGGTGTACTAGTTGCACAAAAAGCGGGATTGTCCGCGGCGCAAAACCTTAGCAGCTTTAGTTTGCACGAAATGATGGAATTTATTGAATACCAACAAGCCAAAAGAAATTAGGATTTCACATACACAAAATAATCCCCCGGCATCAATTCAAATGAAATGTCATTTTGAAAAGTAAAGGACATTCCTGAAAAAATATTCTTAAAGGAACCGTTTAGCTTATCATGAGTTAAGTTTATCTTTTGGATATGGTCTGTTAAATTCAAACCTATTAATAGGGTGTCCTTTTGATCATATCTTAAATACGCCATAGCCCCATTTGCATTCGTGGGCAGGTTAAATGTATCCCCATTTACAACCGCCGAATATTGCTTTCTTAATTGAATTAAAGTTTTATAAAAATCATGTAGCGCCGGATGAGTATTCCATTGTATCGTATCCCTATCAAAAAAAAGTAATCTTTTCCGATTGGGGATTTCTTGACCACTATAAATCAAAGGCATCCCTTTCCAGGTATGTGTAAAAACAGCCCAAGGTTTTGCGGCTACCCCATATTTCTCATATTCAGTTCCATTCCAACTATTTTCATCATGGTTGGAAGTGAAAAATAATTTAGCAGTACCGGTAGGATATTGAGCATACTTATGCAACACATTATACAAATCATTTAAGGTAGCCTGTTGGCGTGCCACTTTCTCGGACATATGCATCCAATCCCAAGCATATGAAACATCAAACACTTGATGGTAGGTCACTTCCTCGCATTCGGCTAGCCAAAACAACGGGCGAATTGTTTCACAAGCAGTCCTCGCTTGTTTCCAAAAATCTAATGGGACCAAGTGAGCCATATCACATCGGAAACCATCAATGTTGAATTGATTAATCCAATATTGCATGGCGCCAATTAATGAAGCTCGCATTGCATCGTTCGTATAATTTAAATCCACTACATCCTCCCACCCGTTCCGTTCTGTAAAATTACCTGCGGCATCTTGCGTAAACCATTCTGGATGATTGATCATCCATTCATGTTGCCTACCAGTATGATTTGCAACCCAATCAATAATTACCTTCATCCCATTTTTATGCGCCTCGTTTACTAAACTTAAAAAGTCTGCTTCGTCCCCAAACTCAGGATTGATTTTTGTATAACTGCTGCAAGCGTAATAGCTTCCTAAATTCCCTTTTTTTACCTTTTCGCTGATGGGTGTGATTGGCATTAACCAAAGTATATCAATCCCCATATCTTTTAATCGAGGAATATGTTTTTGAAATGCATTAAATGTACCCTCGGGCGTGTATTGCCTAATATTGACTTCGTAAATTGTGTCATCCTTTGCCCATTCAACTGTCTGATAATTTGCAGCCATTTTTTTTTACAATTTTGTATTATCTTGCAACCGATAATGAGTACGCAAATCCAGCCCCATCTAGATCGCAAATTAAGTCTTTTACACGCAACTGCCATCAACATGATTGACATGGTGGGTATCGGCCCCTTTGTTGTACTAAGTGTAGTAGCTCAGATTATAGCAGGCCCTTATTTTTTACATGCTTGGATTGCAGGAGCAGTTCTTTCCTATTTAGATGCAATGGTTTGGAGCCAATTAGGCGCAGCACTTCCAAGAGCAGGCGGAAGTTTCCACTTTTTAAAGGAAGGCTATGGGGAAAAATGGGGATCGCTCATGAGTTTTTTGTTCGTTTGGCAAACCATGATTCAGGCCCCATTAGTGATTGCATCTGCAGCTATCGGATTCTCACAATATGCTAATTATTTTTTTCACTTAAGTTTTTTACAAGAAAAAGCAGTGAGTGGAACCGTTGTTATTTTAGTAATTGCATTGCTTTATAGAAAAATAGAATCGATTGGAAAAATATCGGTGTTTTTATGGGTGGGTGTTTTAGGCACCATGCTTTGGATTATTATTGGCGGTGTTGCCCATGGTAATTTTTTGGAGCCCATCAAGCACATCAATGATGGGTTTAAAATGGAACATGGTTTTGTTGCTGCATTGGGTTTTGCAAGTGTAAAAACAGTTTATAGTTATTTAGGGTATTATAATGTTTGTCATTTAGGAGGAGAGATTAAAAACCCTAGCAAGAACATACCAAGGAGCATGTTTATTTCTATCACAGGGATCGCCCTCCTTTATTTAGCAATGAATATTAGTGTTGCAAGTGTGTTGCCCTTTCAAACGATTGTAACTAGTAAGTTTGTAGTGAGTGATTATATCAAAGTCTTATTTGGACAAACTGCTGGGGCCATAGTAACAGTGCTTATATTAATGGTAGCATTTGCCTCTTTATTTTCGGCAACATTGGGATATAGCAGAATCCCTTATGCTGCTGCTCAGGACCGATCGTTCTTTCCATTTTTTAAGGAATTACATCCAAAATTACATTTCCCACACCGCTCTTTATTAGTACTAGGAGGCATCGCGTTTGTATTTAGTTTGCTATTTAGATTAAAGGAAGTGATTGACGGAATTTTAGCAATGCGTATTTTAATCCAATTTATTGGACAAGCATTTGGACTACTACTATTGTTTAAACGCAAGGGTAAGGCTTATTTTCCTTGGAAAATGCCATTGTACCCCCTTCCTTTGTTTTTAGCAATCGCAATATGGATAGGCATCTTTTTTTCGACAGGTAAAAAAATGATGTTAAGTGGACTGTTAGTAATTGGCTTAGGGCTAATTACTTATTTCATTGCAAAAAAAATGAAATGGATTGGTCAACCAGAAATGGAAGACTCCACTGATGCTAATCATGAAGGAAAATAGATAATACGCTTGCGTGAACCCAGAGGAGTTATTTTTTACTCTTTGTACCAATCCCACTAATGAGGAGTCCAATAATTAAGCCAAGGATCAACCCTATTTTCACATTCTTAATCATCCAACCTAATACAAGTCCGATCACTAAAAGCGTCAAAATGCTCATGTTTCTTCTCATGGGAATTACTTTGTCAATGAATGTTTGGCAAGTAAATAAGATATGTATAAATACTTGTACCCAATTTTCAAAATCAATCGTATTTACTTATATTTATTTGCCATTTAAAAAAACAGCATTGGCTAATATTAATTTACCCCCTTCCCAGAAATTTCGGTACACTACATCATCTGCTAAGTAAATTAATTTACCCATCCCAACATTTTTCACACCCATTAAAACGCCTTCTTGTAATGCAACCTTCGCCTTATAACCTACAAAGCCAGCAACATAACTGTCTTTTTTAATGACTCCCACATTCCATACTTCTTTTGAAGGCTCATAGATTGCAACGTCTTGCTTATTTGTATAGTAAACCCCATTTGTACCAAAACCTAAAGGATGTGTTGCGTCCATGTATACTTTATAAATAGATCCTGGGATTGAGCTTTGTAAAGCATCTTTAACCGAATTGCCATACTTACTCACTTCATTCACTTCTACTTTATCTTGTTTTGGCGCTTCTTTTAATTTAAAGCCCCAATCTGTATTAGTAGACAATTGTTGTGCTGCAGATTCTAGCGCAATGAGTACCCCACCTTTTTTTACAAAAGCTTGCAACTTATCTGTAACTGATTTCCCAATTAAATCTTTATAACTTCCATCAGGAGCAATAATTACATCGTAATTATTTAAGTCAATTCTGTTCAAGTTTGAATAGTTCAATTGTGTAATTGGATAATTCAATTGATTGTCAAAATAATTCCAAACCTCTCCGGCTGCCAATGCACCCACATTGTCTCCTGTAAACATGGCCACTTTTGGCGCATGATTTATGACGCGAATATCTGGTGATCCAAAATCTGCTCCTTTTTCTGCCCATCCTGTACTCACCGCAGTCGCTTGAATTTGTGCAGCTTCACAAATCGACTTTGTATCTGCAGCCCAATTGTCTTGGTTACTTGTTTTTAAAACAATCAATGCGCCAGGCTCAAAGGACACCCCATTACTTGTAAATGGTTTTTCGGCATATCTTACTTTGATATTTTTTTGCAACAAAGCAGCTAATACTTTCGCAGACTTAAATGAATTGTAAGGGATAATATATCCATATTGTGAATTTGAAATACTTACGGCAGGAACGCTGTAACCTGGTTGTGCACTAATTTTTTCCTTGCTAGCAAATCCATGCACTCCAAATACATAAGGCAATGACCATGCTGTAATATCATAGGTATTTGAATCATTGATCTGAGTAATTGGCTCTAACAAAACACGTGCCATGATACCATGTGCTTGAGCAGTACTAACCGCTAAAGTAAATCCTTCATTCACGAAATCGTCTTCCTTTTTAGTTGCATAATCAAAAGCTTTAAAGGAAGCAGCATTGGTAATCGTTCCAACTTCAATATCATTCTTCTTTAATAAATTAGCCAGCGCTTCCAAAGCATGTGGTTCCTTTGCAGTCATTACAAATGTTTTATACGTAGAAGTTGCACCTTGTCGACTATTGTCAAAATATTTTTTAAAAGCAGCTACTAAATTTTCTTTATTTGCTGCACTAATTTCGATGGTAGATAAACTTGTTGCAAAATGGTGTTGCGCTCTTGATACTAAAGTAAGTGTATCATTGCTTTCATTTATTACACCTAATCCTGCGCCAATACCCCCTTGCTCATAGGTCATTCCTATTGCTCCATTGTACATTGGGTAGGTATCTCCATAGGAAGGATACAATAAGTCAAAACGCTCTTTGGTAAAAAATAACCAATTGTTTTGATCAAAATATTTTGCGTGATTTTTTCC
>CALPKD020000078.1 GCA_943324055.2 Chitinophaga pinensis | reverse complement strand
GCTATCTATCAATTCTATTCTTGCACGTATATTATCTTTTAAATAAAACAAGTTTAAGGATCTGCCTTCTGTTTGTACATGATAGTCCTTCGCAAGTTTCGTAATAGTAGGTTGCAATGCTTTTTGAGAAAAAGAAGTAAGTAATTCCTTCTCCATTACTGGAACAAACTGCGCTTTTAATAGAGCGTCATCCGGTTGTAAAACTACTAAACCATATTTGCCAAAATAAGCATGCACTAAACTCAGTGTAGCTTCATTAATTGTGACTCCATTTTGATAGGCCATTTTTAAAACTTCAAGGGCTGCTCCACCTTGTTGCTTCGCACTCCAAAAACCTTCGATATTTTTTACTAAGCTCAACAATGCATCATCTACTTTCATTCGACCAATTGCACCTGTTTGCTTGGTCACCCATTGATGCTTTGCGCCATCTAAATAAAAACTGCCTACTTCGTCCAAATCTGCATCCTCAGAACCCATATAATAAACCGGTACAAAATTATTTTGTGGGAATTTCTTTTTTAACGCTGCTGCTAATTCAATCGCATGAATAATTTTATAAAAAAAATAGAGTGGGCCTGTAAATAAATTAGGCTGATGCGCCGTGGTCACTACAAAAGTGTTTTCCTGCAGCAATGAATCTACATTTGCATTCACTGCGGCAATAGCGTCCACCGTTAAATATTGTGCCTTTAATACATTCACCAACAACTTTCTGTCTACTGGAAAATTAGTCCTGTATTCAATTGATTTGGCTACCCCTTCTAAATTGGGCGCATAACCGGCAAATTCAACCGCTGTTCCTTTTCCATCCATATAATCGTTCACTAGTTTAGAGAACAATCCTGTGGTATGATAGGGTATTTGAGTCGCGCTAAATTTCATTATCTGTCAAATCTTTCAGGATTATAAAAACTAATATCAATACTCGTTGGTTTTTCGTCAATGATTTCAGCAACCAATTGTCCGGTACCTGCACCTAAACTCATACCCACCATTGAATGACCTGTTGCCATAATTAAATTACTCCATTTTTTAGTCCTACCAAGATAAGGCAATCCATCTGCAGAACAAGGACGAAATCCATACCATACTTTATCAATAGTAGGCACCGGCAAATCAAATTCGGGATAATACCTTTTTACTGCTTTTATAATGCCCATCACACGGTTCATCTTAGGCGGCTCCGTGGTGGTGGTCAATTCCATGGTACCTCCAAAACGCATTTTATTGCCATCCATAGGAGTGATTGCTACACGTCCCTCTATAAATATAGCTGGGTAATTGGTACGATAAGGGGTATCCTCCAAAGTCATTGAATAACCTCGACCAGGCATTAGTTCAATATTGATATTTAATTTTTCAGCTAACTCCCTACTCCATGATCCCGAGGCCATCACTACCGAATCGGCTTTATATTTATTGGTTGCAGTTAATACAGCCGAAATTTTCCCATTTGATTTTTCAAAATCAGTCACTGCTTCATTGGTCACAAAACGCACCCCTTTGTTTTTCAAATCGGCTAACAATTGCTGCATCACCTTATTCGGATACACATGTCCATCACATGCAAAATAGATGCCGCCCATGGCATTCATTTTATGATTGGGTTCCATGGCAAATAGTTCGGATTGATTCAACAACTTTGTATCGGATAATCCCAATTCATGTGCACGTTCTACTAAGTGCATTGCATGATCAGCAGATTTTTGCGTTTGAAATATTTCTAGTAACCCTTTATGCTCGTAAGCAAATTTAAACTGCGGTAAACTTTCCCAATGCTTGTATTGCTTTTCACTCAAAAAAGCAAAGTCGCGTAAAGGTATTGCTGCTTTTTCAACATTTTGAGGAGTTGCCATTTTCATAAAAGTAAGCCCCCATTTTATTAAACTTAAGCTAAGCCTTGGCTTTACATAAAATGGACTTTCTGGATTCAACATCCACTTTAAACCCTGTTTAACAATTCCGGGAGTAGCTAAGGGTGTAAAATGACTTGGGCAGATATACCCTGCATTGCCATAAGAGCAATTGCTTGCCATATCGGTTTGGTCAATAACAGTAACTTGATGACCCGATTCCTGTAAAGAATAAGCACTACTTAAACCAATAATACCACCTCCTATTACTACTACTTCCATATTCTAGCTTGAGTGGCAAATTTCGTTAAAAATGCAATGCCCACCATAATTAATTATGCACTAAAATGACTAAAGTAGCCGTTATTAAGCCTGAAATTGAATACATTTGGAATACGGTTTAACGACTGCTTTATAAAAACAACAAATATGGAAACCTACGGTAAGATACTAATGATTGCAATGCCCTTGTTTTTGTTGTTAGTACTATTCGAAAAGTGGTATGGTTGGAGAAAAGGGTTTGAAACAGTGCGCACATTGGATATGATTTCAAGCTTAAGTTCGGGTGTGACCAATTCAACTAAGGACGTCTTGGGATTAAGCTTTAGCATATTAAGTTATGGATGGCTTGTACAGCATTTTGCAATTATGCATGTTCAACAAAGTTGGTTATTATATGTCATTGCTTTTTTGGCATTGGACTTTGCAGGATATTGGGTACACCGATTAGCACATACTTATAATTTTTTCTGGAATAACCATGTCGTACACCATAGTAGTGAGGAATACAATTTAGCCTGCGCTTTAAGACAAAGTATATCAGTATTTTTTAGAATTTACGCATTCTTGTTAATCCCAGCTGCATTATTTGGAGTGCCTGCAAATGTAATTGCCGTTGTTGCCCCGCTACATCTATTCGCACAATTTTGGTACCATACAAGACTCATTAATAAGATGGGTATATTGGAATACGTAATCGTAACCCCTTCTCACCACAGAGTGCATCATGCAATTAACCCTGAATACTTAGACAAAAACTATGGTCAGATATTTATATTCTGGGATAGATTATTTGGAACCTATCAGGAAGAATCTGATGCAATACCTGCAGTATATGGAATAACCAGACCTGTTAGAACATGGAACCCCATCAAGATCAATTTTATGCATATGTGGTTATTGATTCAAGATGCTTGGCATACCAATAGCTGGAAAGATAAATTTAGAATTTGGCTAATGCCATTGGGATGGCGCCCAGCAGATGTGATTGAAAAATATCCGGTTGAAAAAATACAGGACGTTTTTAACTTTGAAAAGTATGATACGCCTGCATCAAAAGCAAAGCAAGTATACTTATGGATACAGCTTTTTTGTATGTTGCTGTTGGTGAGTTACTTATTTGGCAATGTGGCAAGTATTGGGCACGCTAATATTTTTTATTACGGCGCATTTGTGTTTTTACAAGTTTATGCATTAACTGAATTCATGGACCGACACAAATGGGCTTGGATCATGGAAGGCGTTAAAAATATTGCTTGTATCTTTTATATTGTTCAAAATGGAGACTGGTTTGGATCCAATCAATTATCCATTTGGATAGCACCATTATTAATTGGCTATTTTGCAGCGAGTGGTTTTGCGGTGTATTACTTGTCACATGAAAAAGAAAACCCATCTAATGTCTTAAGAGTTGTAAGAAGTTAAACCTAGCTTACCAGCTCTCCCTCTAAATCGTAGTCATAAGCTTTGGTAATTTTAACCATCACAAAGTCACCTGGCTTTAAACGCTTGGTAGTATTAATAACCACTTCATTATCTACCTCTACACTATCAAATTGAGTACGTCCTAAAAAACGACCTGCTTCTTTTTTATCTACCAATACTTTTAATACTTGACCTTCCTTTTGTTGGTTTATCTCCAAGCTAATTTCTTGTTGCACTTCCATGATTTCCTCGGCACGGCGTTGCTTTTCTTCGGCAGGCACGTCGTCCACTAAATCATGCGCACTGGTGTTTTCCTCATGGCTGTAAGTGAATATACCCACCCTGTCAAATTTATGTTCTTGTAGGAAGGCTTTTAATTCTTCAATATCTTCCAAGGTTTCCCCAGGGAAACCCGCAATTAAAGTAGTTCTAATGGCAATACCAGGAACACGCTTTCGGATTTCAGCAATTAACTCTCCCATTTCCTCGCGTGTAATATTACGACGCATTGCTTTAAGCATATTGTTACTTGCATGCTGTAATGGGATGTCAATGTACTTGCAAATATTGTCGCGTTCACGCATTACATCTAACACCTCTAATGGGAATTTTGAAGGGTATGCATAGTGTAAACGAATCCACTCCAAACCTTCTACATCCGCTAAAGCATTTAACAGCTTTGGCAATGCACGTTCCTTATAAATATCTAAACCATAATACGTTAATTCCTGTGCAATAAGCATTACCTCCTTCACGCCCTTTTTAACCAAACCATGCGCCTCTGCTACTAATTGCTCTATCGTTTTACTCACATGCTCCCCACGCATTAACGGGATGGCGCAAAATGAACAAGTACGGTTACACCCTTCACTTATTTTTAAGTATGCATAATGGGAAGGGGTACTCAATAAACGCTCTCCTAATAGTTCTGCTTTATAATTCGCATTTAATTGGTTCAACATTAATGGTAATTCCATGGTGCCAAACCAAGCATCCACCTCCGGTATCTCAGCTGCTAGGTCACCTCTGTACCTTTCACTCAAACAACCTGTTACATATACCTTATCCAACTTACCCGCTTTCTTTAAAGCGACTTGATCTAAAATGGTGTTTACACTTTCTTCCTTCGCCTTGTCAATAAAACCACAAGTGTTTACAACTACTATATTGTGGTCTAGTTTTTTATTTTCATGCACCACGTTAATGTCATTGGCCACCAATTGGCCACTTAACATTTCGCTGTCTACTAAGTTTTTGCTGCAACCTAGGGTGATGATATTTACTTTATTCTCTTTGAGTGTTCTTGCCTTCATGCTAAATTATATTGGGAGTATCTATTTATTTACTTCATTTGTGAAATGAAATGTAATGTCTGGGTTATTATTAATCTCGGTATTCAAGAACCACTCACTTTGTGCTAAATAAACTGGTGAGCCATCCTTGTCCTCGGCAGCATTTTGTTGCTTGTAGCGTAAAAAGTCATTCAACTTATTGGCATCCTTTGACGTTAACCAACAGGCTTTATAAAAAGGAAGGGTTCTAAATTCACAAGCCGCTCCATACTCTTGTAACAAACGATATTGTATTACTTCAAATTGCAAATCACCCACGCAACCAATGATCTTTTTATTGCCGCCAAACTGAGTAAACAACTGCGCTACCCCTTCGTCGGTCAATTGTTGAATACCTTTTTCCAATTGTTTTGTTTTCATTGGATCCTTGTTCACCAGTTCCTTAAATATCTCTGGTGAGAAAGTTGGAATACCAGTAAAGTAAAACTTTTCTCCTTCGGTTAAGGTGTCCCCTATTTTAAAGTTACCTGTGTCAAACAAACCTACCACGTCGCCAGGATAAGCGTCGTCAATAATATCCTTACTACGTGCCAAGAAACTATATGGATTCGTAAAACGCACATCCTTATCCAAACGCACATGCTTATAATATTTGTTACGCTCAAACCTTCCGCTACAAACGCGCATAAACGCGATTCGGTCACGGTGTTTAGGATCTAAATTTGCATGTATCTTAAATATAAAGCCGCTAAATTTATCTTCGCCTGCTTCCACTTTGCGCACATTGGTTTCTCTATCTCTAGGCACCGGTGCAATTTGAATAAAGGTATCCAACATCTCTTTCACCCCAAAGTTATTTACCGCAGATCCAAAAAATACAGGCGCAATATGGCCCGATAAATACTCGGCAGGATTTAATGGACCATATACACCGTCAATTAATTCTACATCTTCTCTTAATGTAGCAGCATCCCTATCACCAATTTTAGCTTGTAACACCGGGCTTGCCAAATCGGCAATATCTACCACATCATCGTCGTTTGCTTTTGTACTTGCCGTAAACAAACGTAAATTTTTCTCGTGTAAATTATATACTCCTTTAAATTCCTTACCACTATTAATAGGCCAAGTCATTGGGTGTAAGGAAATTTTTAATTCATTTTCAATTTCTTCTAATAATTCAAAACGGTTTTTACCATCACGGTCCATCTTATTAATAAACACAATTACCGGTGTCATTCGCATTCTACACACTTCCATTAAACGCCTTGTTTGAGGCTCCACCCCATTCACACTATCAATCACCAAAATAACACTGTCTACTGCTGTTAAAGTTCGGTAAGTATCTTCCGCAAAATCCTTGTGCCCAGGCGTATCTAATAAATTGATTAGAATTCCTTTGTATTCAAAAGACATAACCGAGGTTGCAACCGAGATACCTCTTTGACGTTCTATCTCCATGAAATCCGAAGTTGCGTGCTTTTTAATCTTGTTACTTTTTACCGCACCCGCTGTTTGGATGGCGCCACCAAATAACAAGAACTTCTCCGTCAATGTAGTTTTACCAGCATCGGGGTGAGAGATAATTGCAAAAGTTTTTCGTCTGTTAATTTCTTTTTCGT
>CALPKD020000077.1 GCA_943324055.2 Chitinophaga pinensis | reverse complement strand
TCGCCGCCAACGGTTTCACTGTTTATCTATTTTCAGAATTACGCCCTACCCCCGAATTGAGTTTTGCAATTAGACAATTGAATTGCAAAGCAGGAGTGGTATGTACTGCTTCACACAACCCAAAGGAATATAATGGATATAAAGCCTATTGGAATGATGGTGGCCAATTAGTGCCTCCGCATGATAAAAACGTAATTACTGAAGTAGAAGCCATTCTATCAGTGGATGAGGTAAAGTGGGCTGGTGGAGATGCACATATTCAATTGTTGGGTAATGATATGGACGAGGCTTATATCAAAATGGTTAAATCATTGAGCATCTACCCCGATGTAATTGCTGCTCAAAACGATTTAAAAATCGTGTATACTCCAATTCATGGAACAGGCATTACGCTTGTGCCTAAAGTGTTATCTGCTTTTGGGTTTACAAATGTGCATGTTGTACAAGAACAAGCTATTCCTGATGGAAATTTCCCAACAGTAAAATATCCAAATCCAGAGGAGAGTGAAACGATGAGTATTGGCCTAGCTAAAGCAAAAGCATTAGATGCTGATATTTTATTAGGTACTGACCCAGATGCAGACCGTGTTGGGGTGGGTGTAAAGAATCATAAAGGAGAGTGGGTACTAATGAATGGCAATCAAACAGCGGTATTGGCTTTTGCATATATGATAGAAGCACGTCGTGCAAAAGGGATTGCGAAGCCCAATGACATGGTAATAACGACCATTGTTACTTCTGAAATGATCAATGAACTTGCAAAGCAAAACCAAGTGGCTTGTTACAACGTATTGACTGGATTTAAATGGATTGCGGAATTGATCAAGGAAAAAGAAAGCAAGGAAAATTATATAATTGGTGGAGAGGAAAGTTTCGGGTTAATGATTGGGAATGATATCAGAGATAAAGATGCTGTGAGTGCTGTTGCGCTTTTGTGCGAGATGGCTGCCTATGAAAAAAGTAAGGGCAAGACTTTATTTGACAAGATGATTGAATTGTATATTCAATATGGCTTCTATTATGAGAACCTAATAAGCATTACTAAAAAAGGCATGAATGGACAACAAGAAATTGCACAGATGATGCAAGGCTATAGAGTCAATCCGCCAGCAGTAATCAATGGGTCTAATGTGGTTACTTTATTAGACTACGAACTCCAGCTAGGTAAAAATTTAATTACGGGTGCTACTTGGCCCATCCATTTGCCAAAGAGTAATGTATTACAATTTATTACGGAAGACGGAAGTAAAATTTCAGCAAGGCCAAGTGGGACTGAGCCAAAAATTAAATTCTACTTTAGTGTTATGACTACCTTAGAAAGCCGAGCAAAATTCGATGAGCAATATGAATTATTACAGAACAAAATCAACGGTATTATTGCAGACATGCAGTTAAACTAAAAGTGAATGAGAAAATCAGAAGATACTTATCTGCATAAGGGACTTAGAAAACAATTGGTAGCGCTATTAAAGGGAAAGGGGATTACCGACGAAAGTGTAATTGAAGCGATTGGATCTATTCCAAGACACTTTTTTTTAGATTCTGCTTTTGAACGAATTGCATACGAGGATCGTGCTTTTCCAATTGCCGCCAATCAAACCATTTCCCAGCCCTACACAGTTGCCTATCAAACACAATTACTCATGGTGAAGAAAGGGGACAAAGTGCTTGAAATTGGTACTGGAAGCATGTATCAGACCACCGTGTTAGCTGCTATAGGGGCGGAGGTATATACCATAGAACGTCAAAAACAACTATTTGAACAGACTTCACAGTACCTGTTCAAGATACAATACCCTAGCATTCATTTTTTCTTTGGGGATGGCTTTGAAGGGCAGCCTAAACACGCGCCTTATGATAAAATATTAATCACCGCAGCTGCACCAAAGGTGCCTGAAAAATTATGGGAGCAATTAAAGGTGGGAGGTATGATGGTTATCCCATTAGATGAATCTGAAACTGCGCAAAGAATGTTACGACTCACTAAGAAAAAAGATGGTTCAGCCAAAGAGGAACGATTTGATGAATTTTCGTTTGTACCTATGTTAAAAGGAAAAACCCAAAACTAAACTTGTTTGTGAACAAGCTCGGTTTCGGGTCTCTTTATTAGGGGGGATAAGCTAATTAATTATTGGGGCATCTGATCCATTCCTCCACCATCTTCACTCTTCGTGCTTTTTCTTTTTAATAAATTGACATCAAATTTACCAAAGCGATACGAGAAGTTCAATCTGAACATTTGTTGATCTCTAATACGTTGTACGTTTTGGATAAAATATTGACTTTCAGAATAAGTTTTACTTACTCTTGTTTTAAACACATCATTTACGTTTAATGACACACTTGCTGTTCGCCCGCCACTTAATGTCCAATCTTTTTTAATTGCCATGTCAAAGTCGTAAGTAGGGAAGTTATATCCTTGTGCAGTGGACTGAGGTCCACCAAATCCACCACCACCCATTCCTCTTCCACCACCACCACCAGAACTTCCACCTGGAGGTAAAATTGTTTTAGCTTGGTATTGTCCACTAAATTGGAAAGAGTAACCCTTTGGCAATTTAAAGGTGTTGTTCATTTTGCTAAACCAGCTTGTTAAATCATTGTTTACATTTTGACCAGGGATGGTTGCGCTAACCGAAGACTTGAATAAGTTAAAACTCAAATTCATGTCCCACCACTTTGTAACAGCTATCTTATTGCTCAACTCTAAGCCATATACTGTTGCAGTATTTGCGTTAATAGAAGAACTAAAGTAAGCACTATCATTTGTAGTTGGGTTGATACCTCTATATACGTAACTCGTAATTAAATCTGTACTATACTTATAATAAGCAGTCGCTAAAAAGTTGGCTCCTTTTTTATAGGCGTTATTATAAGCTACTTCGAACGAATGAGTAAACTGAGGTTTTAAGCCTGGATTACCAATGCTAATATTTTGAGGATCAGTATAGTCGGGAAAAGGAAGTAATTGGAAAAAGTTAGGAGGGCTGATTCTTTTTGAATAGTTTATTTGAAAATCTTCCTTGTCATTTTTCTTGTAATTAATAAATGCACTAGGGAAAAGAGAGATAGGGTATTTATTATTAAAATGTAATGAGTCAATTCCTTTATTATTTAAAACATTGCCATCATATTCTCTACTTTCTGCTCTAAGTCCTAATTGGAAGCTCCAATTATTTTGTTTCATATTTAAATTAGAGTAAGCTGCATACATTTTTTCACCATAATTGTATTTATTACTAATGCTGCTCAACAAAACCGTACCTCTGAATTGGTCTCTACTATTAAATTCTGTCCTGTCATTGTACTTTAGGCCTGACTCAAATTTTACATTATTTGCAAACTCTTTAGCATAATCTAAGTTGAAAGAATAGTTTTTATTGTTCCCTTCGCCTACACTTTTTTGGTTTAGAAAATTTGAATTAATAATGGACCAGTTTGTGTTATCGGATTGGTTGTAATTTAAATCGGCAGACAATTCGTGCCCTTTCTCTGCAAACAAATGTTTGAAGCTCAATTGACCGCCTTTGTTTGAGAAGTCATAATTAGAACTATTGGTAAGTGTATAAGGGCCTCTCATTGTAGTCCCGTTGAATAACGAATCAATCACTTGTTGACCTGTAGATCCCATTGACCCTTTCATAATATTACCATACAATGAAAAAGTATTTCTATTATCTGGTAAATAGTCTAAACCCGCACGGTAAAAATTAAAAGTACCATCTCCGTTCGTATTGTTGTTTGTAAATACTTTAGTAGGGATAGTATTTCCTAAAATTTCACGATCTGTTTTAGATTCACTAATTGATTTTCTTCCATTTATATTAGCATTCAAGGAGAAATTTAATTTGCTATCTCTAATGTTCATATCTCCGCCTCCATTGAATTTTCCACGCATGTCTATGCCAGCCCTAATACCACCGTTGTAACCATTTTTACGATTCTTCTTTAAAACGATATTCAAGATACCAGCATTGCCGCCAGTAGCATCATATTTTGCAGAAGGATTGGTGATGATTTCAACTCGATCGATTATATCCGCAGGGATTTGATCCATTGTTAAAGTAGTAGGTCGGTTGTCAATCAATAAGGTAGGGGTTGCGTTTCTCAAGGTTACATTCCCGTCAATATCCACGTTTAAGTTGGGGATATTTTTCATTACTTCTACTGCTGTTTGACCAGTGCTTGTCAAGTTCTTATCTACATTGAATATTTTACGATCAATACCCATTTCAAATTGTGGCTTTGCTGTACTTGTAACAGTGACACTTTGCAAATCGGATGGAGATTCTTCTAGTTTGATATTTCCTAAATCTTTTTCCACCATTGCCATCATGTCTTGCATCGTTTGTCCACCACCCATTTTTATGCCAAAACTTAATTGCTTCTCAATTTTTTTAAACCCAATTGCAGAAATCATTAATTTAAAATTCCCCATTACTGGTAAATTCTCAAAACTAAAATCACCATTTGATGCAGACATCATGGTGCCTAAAATAGCTTCTGTTGATTTCTTAGTCGTAGGGTCCATTTTAGATCCTTTTAATTGAATGGTTACCCCATCAATTCCTTTGTTGGTAGCATCCACGACTTTGCCGTAAAAATGCCCCATATTTATGTTTTGGCTGCCACCTCTTGCACCTGCGTTTGCTGGTATTTGAGCGATACTGTGTAGGCTAAATAAGGCTACACATGCTAATAATAATATACTTTTCATACTCTTTAGATTCATAGTTGTTCTTGCGGTTTATTCGCGCTGCAAAGTTCGCGCATTTAATATTAGGAAAGGGGGCGTGATTGTATAAGCGGTAATTAAAACCAGTTCAAGATGAGTGCAATTAGGACACCCCAAGCAAATCCGATAAGTAAGGATGCATTTCTCAATGGTTTTGTTGCTTTTAATAGAGAAGGTTCTAGCAAAGGTCTCCATTTTTGCTCCATATTTTCAATCAGATTGTCTTTTATATTTTGCCCAAATTTCCCGATCAAGTCGGGAAAAAGTTGTCGTAATTCAGCAATGAAGATTTCTTTGAGCTGTCCGATTGTTTTTTCTCCAATAAACATCGAAATCATAGGTAACTTTTCACCTAGCTTATGTTTAAAAAAATCATCTAGTTTGTCATCTATAAAAGGGAGTATTGCGTCAAAAGTGCCATTTTTTGCTTCGTCACTTTCCAATAGTTGTTCAATGGGTAATTTAGCAATAAGCTGCTTTAACCCTGGCTCCCATTTAAAACTACCAATTTGTATGGTGCTGTATGGTAGGAATAAACTTTTTACAAAAAACCATGCTAGGAACCAGCCCAATAAAGCAGTTAAAATAGGTATTAGCAACAAGGGATTCATACAATCGTTTTTATAATAAAAAAACCTATCTCGAATTAACGGGATAGGTTTTAATGGGAGAACGATGGGTCTCGAACCCACGACCTACAGATCCACAAACTGTCGCTCTAACCTACTGAGCTACGCCCTCCATTTAGGGTCGCAAAAATACGTTAATTCGGTAATGAATGGAAATAAGTTTTACTTGTTTTTGTAAATTTTTGATAAAAAAAGGCTCTTTAGACTATTTATAGGCTATCCAAACCCATTTTACGCTATTTTTGAAATTCTTCATGCGAGCAATTATGACATATGTACAACAAAACAAGTGGAAATTTTTTACCACGGTAATCATCTTAGGTGGTCTATTTTTTGCGTTTAACACTTTTAAAAAAGAAGGACAGGATACCCCTGAATTGAGGCATCGAAAATTGCTATCTACCATTGGCAATCTGTTAGAGAGTGAACATTACAGTCCAAGAAAGATTGATGATGAATTTTCCAAGGAAGTTTTTGACAATTACTTAAAGGCTTTAGATCCAGAAAAGAATTTGTTCTTACAAGTTGATATCGACGAATTAGCTGTTTACAAAACAACGATTGATGATGAAATACATGGTGCACCTATTTTGTTTGAGCCAGCTGCGAATGCAATTTTTGAAAAAAGAGTAAAAGAAGCAAGGCCCATTTTTGATAGTATAATTAAACATGCTTTTGATTACACCATCGACGATTCTGTTTTATTAGAGGTGGATAGTATAAAATATCCAGTGGATGCAAATGCGCGTTATAACCGTTGGTATAAAGTAATAAAATACAAGGCGCTTGATAAGTATGTAAGTTTAATAGAAGATAGGACTGCTGGTGCCGCTAAGGAAAAAACCGCAGTAAAAATAGATACACTTGCTAAAGTAGCTTCAGCGAATGAGAAAGTGACCCCTAAAGCCAAGTTCATTTACAAATCTGATTCTATATTAGAGGTGGAAGCACGCGCTTCTATTGAAAAAGCATATAAGAAGCGATTTGAGTTGATCGACAAAACATTGAATAAAGATAAAGAGAAGCGATTCGAGTTATTCCTAAATACGATCACAGGGTTAATGGATCCGCATACCGATTATTTTGCACCAGTGGAGAAGCGTTCATTTTCAGAACAAATGAGTGGTGTG
>CALPKD020000076.1 GCA_943324055.2 Chitinophaga pinensis | reverse complement strand
TGCCAAAGCCGTTCAAACCAACCGAAAGTGAATTAGAGATATTGAGCATTTTATGGGAAAAAGGAAATGCAACAGTTAGAGAAGTACATGAAGTTGTTCAAAAAACAAAGGACGTTGGCTACACTACAACCCTTAAGTTAATGCAAATTATGCATGAAAAGGGATTAGTAGCTCGAAATGAATCCGCAAAAACACATATCTACTCACCTAGTTTTGATAGAGAAAAAGCACAGGAACAATACGTTGGTAAAATGATTCGGACTTTATTTAGCGGAAGCACTTCACAATTAGTGTTACAAGCATTAGGCAAACACAAGCCTACCAGTCAGGATTTAGTAGACATTAAAAATCTAATTGAACAATTAGAAAAAAAGTAATCTCTTAGTCGCTATTAACTTATTTGTATTTCTATTATGCGTATGCAATTTTTATCACAAATACCAGCAGCAATCTTATATAATATTGGGTTTACAGCCTTCATATATTTATTGTATGAGACTATTAAGTTTTGTACAAAAGCAAAAGCTAATACACTTTATACGCTAGCTACTGTCTTTCAATTGGCGAATTTGATTCATTTTATAACAAGTATTTTTTGGGGTGCAAACAGTGTTAATTTTATTTTTACACAATTGGTTTCTATTGAATCTATCGGAGTTGTTTCATTCTTACCATATATAGGAATGATGTATTGTATTTTATTAGTAGGATTTGCATTTTACAATATTCAACAATACCAATTGCTAACTAAATACAAAACATCTGCTGATTTTTCTAAATCAGCTATATGGAATAAAATTGTAGGCGATGGGTTGGATTATAAACTAAACTTTAAAATTGGCTATAGCGCATTCATTGATACGCCAATTACTTTTGGTTGGTTAGATCCTATTATTTTATTGCCTATCTCTATTTGTAACCAATTAAGTGTGGAGCAAGTGAAGGTATTATTATTACACGAAATTGCACATATTGTTCGTTATGATTATATTGTAAACTTATTATTAACCTTAAGTCATGTAATTTTGCATTTCAATCCATTCTCTTATTTATTGATTAAGGAAATTAATATCCAAAGAGAAATGTCCTGTGATGCATGGGTGGTGGCGCATACAAAGGATCCACTATTTTATGCTAAAGCATTATTTAACTTAGCAGTCAATGGATTACCTAAATCATTCAGTCAGTTATCTCTTGGTGCAGTCAGGCATAATAATGAATTATTAGAACGTGTTAAACACGTGAACAAGATGAATCTTAGGTCCTCAAAAAAGTATGCAGCGGGTATGCTTTTGTCAACCATGATGATTGGCTTCGTAACAATCTCGGCTTACTTTATTCTATCTTCTAATTTACCACACAAAGTGGGTATCCCTATTTCTGTATTAAATGTATCAGCAAAACAGATTGTATCATTTAGTAAGGATCGACAAGTAAATATAAACAAGCAAATTAAAAAACGTTTGGTAATTATAAAAGGGAATAAGGTTAAAAGAGAGCAGCGAAATGAGGTAGAATACTACGACAATTTGGTAGCCTTAACACCATCGACAAAGGATGACCAACCAATGAATGCGCATACGCAAAGCCATTCTCTTACTTATTCTAAATTAGTGGATAACACCTTGCTTTGGATTCAATCACATGAAAGTATAAATCATCAGACCGCATACGAGGAGAACAAAGAATCAGAAGCTTATTCGACCGCTGAAAAATTATTGATGCGTACTATTCTAAAAAACTATCAGTTAAAACTAACTTTATTGAATCATAAATTGGCAGAGATTGCGAATGAACAAGAAGCAAAAGAGTTGTTAATGAGCAGTAAAGAATGGCAACAAATGTTGCAATATGAGCAGTGGACTAAAGAATTTTTACAAAAACATCCGGGCAGTTTCGAAAAATTGGATTCGCTACGCTCCTTTTAATAAGGGATTGACAACCTTTCCTCCACAACAAAAAAGTAGATCCAAAATACATAGATTAGGTAAAAACCCAACTCTATCTTGAAACACTTGTTGATAGCTGATTGGATTTGGATATTGTGCATAATTTTTGGGTAACCAATTATCGTATACTCTGATATCGGATGGTGCAATGTTTGCTGGTTGCATTTGAATAGCCCAACTACCCTTGATTTGTTTTTTAATCCAGTCCTGACTACTCATCAAAAAATCAACCAACAGGACGGGTTTAGATTTATAAATCGCTTCTACACCATCTATATAGTATTCAAAATAAGGAGATCGCTGATAATTCGTGACTATAGCTTTAAAGTGCTGTTCCCTCCAAGGGGCATCATATGCTATAGCTATATCTTTAATGGGTATTTTTTGATCTCTTCCCCCAGCAATTGGAATGGATAAATGTAAGGGGCCTTGAGCACTTGCAATGACCATCCTGTTTTTAAAACTCATTTTTGAAAATGGCGCATGCTCGTCAAAGCAAATTTGCTCCTGTGCAAAAAGCGATTGGATATAGCTTATAGTTCCAAAGTATTGTAAATCAGTAATAAGCATGTCTTAACAAATAGTTTTGTAAATATATTTTCACAATGGCCAAATAACTAATAATTTTGTATAAATCTTACAATGAAATTGAATAAATATATATTAATTGCCTTTGTGCTTGTTTTTGCAAGTTGCGCTGGTCCTAAACCTTTTGTGTTTAAAGGGCTAAATTCTATTAAAATTGAAAAAGCAAGTTTTGGAAAAAATATATTCAATGCACAGTTTGAATATGTAAACCCCAATAAATTTCAATTGACGCTTAAAAATCTGGATTGTGATGTATTTATCAATGACAAGCTATTCACACACTATAAATTGGATACCAACTTTATTATTCCAGCGAATCAATCTTTTAACCTACCTGCAAGAATGGAAATTCAATTATCGAGTCTTGTACAAAATAGTGTGGATTTGCTTTTCAATAAACCCATGAAGATTGCAGTTAAAGGCAATGCTACTTTGTCTAAAGGGTTTATCACTAAAAATTTACCCATTGATTTTGTGACAGAACAGAAACTGAATTTGAAATCTATTTTCAATTCAAGCAACTAATACTTTTGTTTTTTTTCGCTTCAATTCGTTTCTTATTGATTCCAAGTAGAAGGACTTTCTCTCCACTTCATCAAAGTTTCTTGTATTGAAGCGTCAATTTCTCCTTTTTCAACCGCAAGGTCAATCAAGCTTGTGTAATTGGTTAAAGAATAAAAGGGAACGCCTGCTGCTTTAAAAGCTTCGTCTGCAATAGTAAAACCATAGGTGAATATGGAAACCATTCCTACTACTTCCAATCCTGCATTTCTTAACACATCCACTACTTGTAAACTACTCTTTCCGGTGGAAATTAAATCCTCAATCACTAATATTTTATTAGTGGTTGCGTAGGCGCCTTCGATTTGATTACCCAAACCATGTTCTTTTGGTTTTGGACGAACATAGATATAAGGAAGCTTTAATTGATCTGCTGCCATTGCACCCCAAGGAATACCCGCGGTTGCCACACCAGCTAACATATCTGCCCCATCAAATTTTTCAAATATCACATTACACATCTCACTTTTTATAAAATCTCTCACATAAGGGAAAGACAATACTTTTCTATTATCACAATAAATTGGACTTTTCCAACCACTTGCCCATGTAAATGGATCTTTTGGACTTAATTTTACAGCACCTACTTGAAGTAGTTTTTCGGCAACGGCTTTTTCATTCGTCATAACAGTAGTTTGAAGTTGTCGCGAAATTAAAGGCTAAATGCTAATTTTACTTAAAGAGTTACTAAATACTATACACATTTTATGTTAAATCAAATAATTGCTGCAGGGGGCCTTGTTACCAATCCAAGTGGTGCTATTTTGTGGATTTTTAGACGTGGGTTCTGGGATTTACCAAAGGGGAAGTTGGATGCTGGGGAATCGATCGAAGCTTGTGCTGTTCGAGAAGTTACCGAAGAAACCGGTTTGCATAGTGTACAATTGCAAGATCATCTGATTACAACCAAACATAATTATTATGACAAATATTTAAATTGCGAGGTTACTAAACTTACTTACTGGTATCATATGACCATCGCTGAATACCAAGCTGGGATTCCTCAAATTACCGAGGATATTGAACGAATTGAATGGAACACACTTGCTCATTCAGTGCACTGCTTGTCACATACTTATGAGAACATCAAAGAAGTAATACATGCGTTTGAAATAAAAAAAGGATAAGCCTGTATCCCTTATTTATTTAAAGATTTAATAACGGCTTCTGGTAAAAAAGGAGAAGCATCCCCACCATTCCGGATTATATCTCTTACAATGGTAGAAGCCACAGAAGTGAATTTAGGCTCACCTGTTAAGAAGATGGTTTCAATGCTGCGTTCCATGGTTCTATTTGCGTCTGCAATTGTTTTTTCATATTCAAAGTCACTCACATAGCGAATTCCTCTTAAAATAAAACGGGCACCAATGGATTGGCAAAAATGAATGGTTAATCCATCATAAATAGCTACCTCTACTTTTGGTTGATCTTTGTAAATTTCTTCAAACCAAAGTTTTCGTTGATCGGCTGTAAACATGGGGTCTTTTGCGGCATTGATACCAATGCCTACCACCACTTTATCAAATAAAGGAAGGGAACGATCTATAATATCAGTATGACCTAAGGTTACTGGATCAAATGTGCCAGGAAATAAACAGATTCTTTGCATGCAATAAAAGTATGAAAATTGTAATTACAAACGGTCATTAGGCGGGATTAGATCTTCCGGTCAAAAGGTAAAGACAAGACATTCGTACCGCTACCCCGTTTTCGACCTGATCTAATATAATGGAATGTTCACTGTTTGCAACATCGCTATCCATCTCTACCCCTCTATTAATCGGGCCAGGATGCATAATTAGGATTTGCTTATTTAGCTTTTGCAAGCGATTCATGGTGATTCCATATGCTAAGTTATATTCTCTAAGAGAAGAGAATAAAGGCTGATTTTGACGCTCTAATTGAATTCTAAGCACATTGGCTACATCACACCAAGCAAGGGCTTTGTCAATATTATATTCTACTTGAATATCCATTGCCTGTTGTAAGTAGGTTGGAATTAAGGTAGGTGGGCCAGATACCATTACTTCGGCACCCATTTTCTTTAATAAGTAGATATTGCTCAAGGCAACTCTACTATGCATAATGTCCCCAATGATGGCCACTTTCAAGCCAGCCAATTGCCCCATTTTTTCTTGGATCGAAAAAGCATCTAATAAAGCCTGAGTTGGATGTTCATTAATACCATCACCTGCATTGATAATAGCTGCATCTATGTGTTTTGCCAAATAATGAGGCGCACCAGAAGCACTATGTCGCATCACTACCATATCCACTTTCATGGATAGTATATTGTTGACGGTATCGAGCAAAGTTTCTCCTTTTGCAGCAGAGGAATTGGATACCGTAAAATTTACAGTGTCTGCAGATAAGCGTCTTTCCGCTAATTCAAAAGAAATTCTAGTACGGGTTGAATTTTCATAAAAAAGGTTCACAATGGTAACGTCTCGTAATGTGGGGACTTTTTTAACAGGTCTCTGTAAGACTTCTTTAAATTGTCCTGCAGTCGATAAAATTAATTGTATATCCTCAGTGGTGAGGTCCTTGATACCAAGAAGATGTTTGGTAGATAGTGCCATTAAAAAACGAAATTAATATAATTTATTGATCTAACAAGATAACATCGTCTACTCCATCATTTTCTTTCCATCTAACCTTCACTTTATAAGGGGAAACGTCTACCATCTCCTTTCCAGTAAAATCAGGCTGAATGGGCAATTCTCGGCTTGGTTTACGGTCTACCAATACACATAAAGCCACTTTAGAGGGCCTGCCAAATGCCAATAAAGCATCCAAAGCTGCCCGAATGGTTCTTCCAGTAAATAATACATCGTCAATCAAAATGACTGTTTTGCCTTCAATACTAAAGGGAAGGTCGGTTTGAGTGGCTAAATGCAGCTCTCTTCGTATATCATCTCTATAAAAAGTAATGTCCAATTTACCGTATTGAACCTGATCTGCAGGTAATTCCTGATGTAAGGCTGTTACTATTCGATCGCTCAAATACACACCTCTTGGTTGTAAACCAACAATCACCGCATTGGCTAAACCTGGGTAGGTTTCCAAAATTTGATGGGCTAGTCTTTTAATAATGCTTGGAAGCTGTTGCTCACTAATCAGAGTCATTCCTTAGAATTTTAATAAAATTACGCTCTTTTCTTCAATTTTAAAGGGCCCGAAACAATTCCCTTTGTAATTTGCATCCATGGTGGGGATTCAGCAACTTTCATTGGTGCAATTTAGGAATTACGTACAAAAGCAATTCAATTTTACAGACCGTATTGTGGGAATTGTCGGGCCTAATGGAACAGGAAAAACCAATGTGTTAGATGCCCTATATTACCTATCCTTTACCAAAAGTTATTTTAGCCGTCCCGACGCACAAAATGTGCATCATGCATACCAAGGATTTCGCATTCAAGGGCAGTATAAAATCA
>CALPKD020000075.1 GCA_943324055.2 Chitinophaga pinensis | reverse complement strand
GGTGATAGAAAGGAAGTGACCTTAGCGCAAGATGTAGCGAATAAAAAATTACAAACGACTGTTGATAAATTCAATGCAGCGCTAGATAGAATTGAAGAAGCAGAGGGTGTGTTGGCTCAGTTAAAAATAGAATGGAAAGATAAAAAAGACAAGGGGATTGATACGCTAAATAAAGCGCATAAAAAAGTATCAGAGTCAGTGAAGTCCCTAAGGGAATTGTTGATGGGTAAGAAACAAGAGAAGCAAGGATATGGAACTGTTCCAGCAATTACGCCAATGTCAATTATCCGTTCTGCATCTTCACTAATTACAGGAAAGCCAACTTTGCCAAGTATGCAAGAGGAGAAGAAAATACAAGAAGCTGAGGCGATTGTTAAAGACGCTTTATCTAAAGTAAATACTTTCTTTAGTACGGATTGGGCAGGATTTAGAAAGTTAGTAGAAACCACGCCGGTTATTAAATTTAAAGAGTACGAATCCATAAAGTAATATATAATTACGCAAAGCCCTCTAGTATTTCTGGAGGGCTTTGTTGTAAAAGAAACTATAAAAACTAGACTATGAAAAAAATATCTTTTTTGGCTTTGGCCTTTTTGTCCATTTTTAGTAGCACGGAAGTAAGTGCACAGAAAAAGAAAACTGCACAAATGCCTAAAGCCGCCACAATGCTGGATCAGGATCCAATTGTAAAAGCGCAAGCTTTTAGGCTGATTGGTCCCTTTAGAGGTGGAAGAGCTGCAGCTGGCGTGGGAGCTTATACCGATGTGAATACATTTTACATGGGTTCGACAGGTGGTGGGGTTTGGAAAACAACCGACGCGGGTAATAATTGGAAAAATGTTTCTGACGGTTTTTTTGGTGGAACAATTGGAGCCATCGCTATAGCTCCATCTAATGAATCAGTCGTGTATGTTGGGGAAGGAGAAAATACCATGCGCGGAAATGTAAGCGAAGGATTGGGTGGTTTTTGGAAATCTACGGATGATGGTAGGTCTTGGAAAAACATGGGATTAAACGAGGCTAGGCATATCGTACGCATTATTGTACATCCTAAAAATCCAGATATTATTTGGGCTGCAGTGATGGGACATTTGTTTGGCCCCAATGAAAATAGAGGCGTTTATAAAAGTGTAGATGGTGGTCAAAATTGGAAACGTGTATTGTATGTGAACGATCAAACGGGGGCTAGTGATTTAGTAATTGATCCGTCGAATCCTGAAATATTGTATGCAGGTACTTGGCAGTTAATCCGCACGCCATATAGTTTAGAAAGTGGTGGAGCAGGTTCGGGTATGTATAAGAGTACAGATGGTGGGACCACATGGGAGTCCATCAAAACAAATAAGGGTTTCCCAAAAGGTGTTTGGGGTATTACTGCAATTACAGTTGCTAAATCAAATCCAGAAAAACTATACGCATTAATTGAAAATAAAGATGGGGGCTTATATGTTTCGGAAAATGCAGGAAAAACTTGGGAGTTAACTTGCAGCGATAACAATATTCGTCAACGTGCCTGGTATTATACAAAAGTGTTTGTAGATCCTACCGATGAAAATAAAGTGTATTGCCCGAACGTGAACTTTATGGTATCCAATGATGGAGGAAAAACATTTAGTGGACTCAATACACCACATGGGGATCATCATGATTTGTGGATTGATCCAAAAAATGGCAAGCGTATGATTGTGTCAGACGATGGGGGTGCGCAGATAAGCTTAGATGGCGCCAAAAACTGGAGTAGTATGATGAACCAGCCAACGGCGCAGGTTTACAGATTAAGTACAGATAATCATTTCCCCTACAGGATATTGGCTGCACAACAAGACAATAGTGCATTTCGCATTTTATCTAGCAGTTACGGAAGTTATATTGGGGAAGGCGATTTTGAAAATACAGCCGGCGGAGAGAGTGGATACATTGTAGCAGATCCTACAAATAGTGATGTTGTTTATGGAGGTTCTTATGGCGGTTTAATTACAAGGTATGATCATAAGACAGGAGAAAATAGAATTATCAATGTTTGGCCTGACAACCCAATGGGCGCTGGCGCAGATGTTCAGAAATACCGTTTCCAGTGGAATGCACCTATCTTCTTTTCTCCGCACAATCCTAAAAAATTATATACAGCAGGGAATCAATTATTCGCTACTGAAAACGAAGGGGCGAGTTGGACACAATTGTCAGGAGATTTAACAACGAATGATAAAACAAAACAAAAAAGTTCGGGAGGTCCTATCACACAAGACAACACAAGTGTGGAATATTATTGTACCATTTTTACTGCAGCAGAATCACCAGTCGAAAAAGATTTATTATGGACAGGAAGCGATGATGGTGTAATTAGTATAAGTAAAGATGGTGGTGCACATTGGAGTAATGTGACGCCTAAGGATGCGCCACAATGGATTATGTGGAATAGGGTTGAAGTAGATCCGGTTCGAAAAGGAACTGCTTATTTTGCAGGTACTAGATATAAGTTAGATGATTTTGCGCCATATATCTACAAGACTACTGACTATGGGGCTAGTTGGGAAAAAATTACTAACGGTATTGACCCTATGCATTTTACGAGATGTATTGTAGCAAGTCCACGTAAAGCAGGTGTCTTATTTGCTGGAACGGAGTTTGGATTGTATGTTTCTATAAATGATGGCAAAAACTGGGAACGCTTTCAGCTAAATTTACCGTTAACTCCAATCACTGATTTATTGATCAGGGACAATGATTTAATTGTGGGTACACAAGGGCGAAGCTTATATGTTTTAGATGACTTGTCGTTTATCGAAAACTACATGGCCGAAAATGCTGCGAGTGCTTACAAAGTATTTCCAGTGAATGATATTTATAGAGTGCCTCCTCAAACGGGTGGCCGAAGAAGCCGCGGTGCGCGCGGCGCAGTGCCTGCGAATGTAGGGTTGAATCCTACTAAGGGAGCTGTAATCAACTATTGGATAAAAGAATCAACAGATAGCACAATGGTTCAAATTGATATCTTAGATGCGAATAAAAAATTAGTGAAACATTATACTTCTAAGGAAAAAGGTGGTCCAATTGCAGAATCAGGGTTACAACAATTTGCATGGAATTTATACCATAAGGAAATTGAAAAACCTGCCGAGGGTTTAATTTTATGGAATGGTTCAACAAGCCCAGTGCTAGCCGCTCCTGGGACTTATTTTGCAAAAGTGACAATCAATAAAGATTCAACTGTTTATCCATTTAATATGATAGCGGATCCGAATTTTAAAGTTTCGGATGCAGATTTAAAAGCACAAGAACAGTTTTTACTAAAAGTGTCTGAAAGCTTTAGCGGCATCATGAAAACTTTAAAAGGAATTAAGGAAGTAAGAACACAAATTCAATCAATCCAAAAGAAAACAAAGGACAGCGCATTTCAAAAGCAAAGTGGGGAAATATTGACTCAATTAACAGCAATTGAAGAAGCGTTACATCAAACAAAAGCGAAGAGCGGGCAGGATGTTTTAAACTTTCCTATTCGTTTAGATGATAAACTTGCAGGCGTTTTTGAAAATGCTGCCGCTGGCTATATTGCTCCTACTAAACAAGTACAAGAAGCTTATGCCGAATTAAAAGCACTAACTGATGTTCAATTAAAGCAGTTTGATACGATTAAAAAAGACCGCATCAAATTATTGAACGATGCAGTACATAAATTAGGAATACCTGTTATAGACTAATATTTATTTTTATCTACTGAATGATATAAGATTTCTGTTATCCAATAAAAAGGCCCCGATTTAAAATCGGGGCCTTTTTATTGTAGTTTTATTTCCTAATATTAGTTGAATAGCTCATTTTAGCTAAACGGAATATTATTCAAAATCCTTGTATAGTAAGTATTTTTTACGTGTTGCTTTGAACTTAGTAAGTCCCGGTTGCCAGCTCTTGCGAATCTCCGCTTCGGATACACCTGCCTTTAGCTGTTCCATTAAGATCGCATTGCCTGCTAGCTTATTAAAAAAGTAAGCAGTTGGAATATCCGTTTTAGGACGTAAGAAAAACGAATCTTTTTGTGGGAAGCTTTTATACATTTCAATAATCAAACCCAAGTCAATTTTATTTTTTGGTGGGCTTAGCTTGGTGAGATCCCATCCATAACATTTTTGTCCGTATAATTTAGAACTCATTGCACCTACCCTTGGCGCTGGTGTAAAACTAAAGGTATGATTCGGGATACTAGGGTGTCCTATATATGCAAATGCATGTTCGGTTCCACGACCTTCACTCATTACAGTCCCTTCGACTAAACAAGTAGTGGCATACCAATAAATAGAATTCATGTTAGCCAAGTTGGGGGAAGGTGCAACATCTAATATATACATACTGCGATGGTCATAATTTTTATTACGGATAATAGTGAGTGACCAGTTTTTCTTTTGCGTAGCTTTTGCACTATCTACTTTTAGCCAATTCTCACCATATGCCATTTGAGCATACTCGCCAATGGTCATTCCGTATACTGCAGGCATTGGGTTTCGTCCAACTCCACTTGTGAAAGGTGCTTCTAGTATTGCACCATCCACATAGTGTCCATTTGGGTTTGGTCGGTCAAGAATTACCATTGGTTTATTGTTGGCGATTGCCGACTCCATATAATATTGTAAGGAATAGATATAAGTATAAAAACGTGTTCCCACATCTTGCACATCAAAAAGCATAAGATCCACGTCTGCTAAGTCACTCGCATCTGGTGTATTTTTTTTGCCATATAAGGATACAATCTTGATGCCTGTTTTAGGATCTATTTCGTCTGATACTTTTTCGCCGGCATCTGCAGTACCTCTTAATCCATGTTCCGGTGTGAATATTTTTTGAATCGTAATACCAGCGGCCTTTAAAGTGTCAATCAAGTGCTTTCCATTGATGGTTGCGGTTTGATTGGTAAATAAAGCAACGCGCTTGTTTTTTAAAATAGGGAAGTATTCCGAAGTTTGATACGCGCCTGGTAGGATTTGTTTTTTGGATTGTGCATGAATGGTGTTAGTACAAAATAAAATCGCACAAGTAAAAAGGGAGACAACTATTTTTTTCATAAGGATAAATTGTATGTACACAATTTAGCTTAAAAATCGAATCACTTATTATTTGGCTCCCTCTAATTTAAATACTTACCTACGATTGGCATACGGCGCCCAACACCAAAAGCTTTTGGCGAAACACGTATGATAGGACAAAATTGATTGCGCTTGTATTCGTTGGTGTTAACCATCTTTAAGGTCTTATCAACCAATGTTGCATCAAAACCTTGGGCTTTAATAATAGACGGGTCGGCTAATTTTTCGATGTATTGAAACAATATTTGATCTAACACTTCGTACTCAGGTAAACTATCACTGTCTTTTTGATCAGGCCTTAACTCTGCACTAGGCGCTTTGTAAATAATATTACTAGGAATGATTTCTTTGTGGCTATTAATATATCTCGCAAGTGCATACACTTGCAATTTGTAGCAATCTCCTAAAACGCCTAATCCACCTGCCATATCTCCATATAAAGTGCCATAGCCGGTTGCTAATTCACTTTTATTAGAAGTGTTTAATAACACATAGCCTAGTTTATTTGCAATGGCCATCAATATATTTCCTCTCGAACGGCTTTGAATATTTTCTTCGGCTAACGAAAAGGGGAGGTCTTTAAAAATAGGCTTAAGGGTTGCTAAAAAACTTTCATACACTTCCTTAATGGGAATGATATCGTATGGGTTATTTAAATTTTTACTTAATTGTGCCGCATCATCCACAGAATGTTCCGTTGAATAAGGGGAAGGCATTAAAATTGCATATACATTTTCCTTGCCTAATGCTTCACAGGCAATTGCCAAAGTCACTGCTGAATCGATACCTCCTGATGAGCCAAGGATTGCTTTTTTGAAACCCATTTTAGAAAAATAATCTTTTACGCCTAATACTAAAGCTTTGTATACCTGGTCTATATTCAATTCAGGCATCAATGTGGTTGGGTTCAATTCCTTGTTAGGGACGCTTTGTGCCGGCTCAATGATTGGTGCATTGATTGTTCCATCCTCATTGCATTCAAAAGTAACAATGGCTGATTCGAATAAAGGGAGCGCACCACAAAGGTTGGCATCCTTGTCAAATACCAAAGAGCCTCCATCAAAAACGATTTCGGTTTGACTTCCGATTGCATTACAGTAAAATAAAGGCTTCTTGTATTTTAGTACATTCGATTTAATGGTTGCTTTACGGTCTTCATCATGGGTATAATCAAAAGGGGAAGCACTTAAGTTTAATAAAATATCCGGTGCTTGGCCCATCATCATATCCATTGGACAAATACGGTACAAAGGGTTGTCTCCTAAATTCCATATATCCTCACAAATAGTAATGGCTAATTTTTTCCCTTTAAAGGTTACTACTTTCCATTCATCCGCTGGTTCAAAATATCTATTTTCATCAAAGACGTCATAAGTGGGAAGCAAGGTCTTATGTATCTCTGCAATCACTTGCTGTTCGTATAAAAAAAATGCCGCGTTGTATAAATCTTTTCCTTTTTTATTTGGATTACGTGCTGGACTACCAATAATTACTCCAATAGTATCAGCAGCCTGCTTGATTACTT
>CALPKD020000074.1 GCA_943324055.2 Chitinophaga pinensis | reverse complement strand
AGATGATTTTCAGACCAGATGGTGGGCTTTAGAGCAAAAATTGATGGATAAATTTGGCAAGAAACCCGATGTAGAAGCGGTTTTGTTTTTAATAGGCTTACAAGAAACAGGGTATATCCGTGAAAAAATCACCAAGGAGCAAAAGCAGGATTTGATGCATGTGGCCATTTGTAGCATCCTATCATCTAGTGGTTATTATGTATTCGAAGGGAAGGACGAGGAAGGCTGGCCTCATTTTAAGCAACTAAAGAATACCCCAACTATGAATTTAATAGAGCAAGAATCCTTTTTAAAGGATCATATATTACTCTATTTTGAAAACATAAGCTTCTAGGGGATTGGTTATTTAGTGTTTTTTATGAATCTTTGTAATAATAAAAATTGAACTTATGCAATTCCCAACTGACTTACGCTACACAAAGGACCACGAATGGATCAAATTAGAAGGAAATGTTGCCACAATCGGCATTACGGATTTCGCTCAAAGCGAGTTAGGTGATATTGTATATATCGACATCAATACTGTAGGAAAAAGCCTAGAAGCCGAAGCTGTTTTTGGCACTGTTGAAGCAGTCAAAACGGTGAGTGATTTATTTTTACCAGTAGCTGGCACAATTAGTGAGATCAATCCTGCATTGGCAGCACAACCAGAATTGGTAAATACTGATGCTTATGGAGCTGGGTGGATGGTTAAAGTAACAGTTAACAATCCTGCCGATTTTGAGCAATTATTGTCAAGTGAAGCCTATGCAAAGTTGGTTCACTAAACCAACCTGTTTATAAATGAAAATTTTACTTTGGGTAATAGCTGAGCTACTCGTTATATTCATATTGTTGAGTATGCCTAGCAGTGGCTTTTCGAATACCTCCAAATGGTTCGGAGATTTACCCATTGACAAAGTGGTGCATATTCTTTTATTCTGTTCCTTAGCTTGCTCCTTTTTTTTCTATTTCGAAGCAAGTAATTTTCGTTTTCTAAAAACGATTAGGGTAAAAGCATGGGTACTTATTTTTTGTATATTATATGGAATAGGTATGGAATACTATCAAAAGTATTTTGTTCCTTCCCGTGGATTTGAAGTGTCGGATATGCTTGCAGATGCAATTGGAGCATTACTTGCACTACCTTTGTATTCATTCATAAGAAAAAAAGATAACCTCAAGTAGTTGATATATAATGGGAATAGAAAAAGAAATACAACAAACACACTTTAGAAGTGAATTGCAGAAAATGGGAATCAATCTCATTTATACTGCAAACTGGCTTAATGAAAAAGTGAGTCATATGTTGTTAGAATACGATATCACACAACAACAATACAATATTTTAAGAATATTAAGAGGCAGTGATGTGCCCTTAAGTACATTACAAATTAGAGAACGCATGTTGGATAAGATGAGTGACACCAGTCGTATCGTAGATCGTTTAATCTGCAAAGAATTGGTCGCAAAAAACGCATGTAAATCAGATAAGCGTTTGGTGGATATTACCCTCTCCGAAAAGGGTATGACATTAATTAATCAACTAGATATTTTGAACGAGAAAATAGATTCCATCATGAAATGCATTGACGAGAAGGAAGCTGCTACCATAAATCAAATACTTGATAAGCTGAGGGATGCAAATGAGCATTCATAATTCATACAATTTATAAAACATACGCACATGCGATATTTGCTTAGCATTCTATTAGTAGGATGTTTTCTTTTTACAAAGGCACAACCAAAATTAAACGATAAAAATGTATTCGAGTTTAGAGGTGTATGGATTGCTACCGTTGTAAATATTGACTGGCCAAGTAAAAAAGGCCTCAGTAATGAAGCGCAAAAGGAAGAATTTGAAGCCTTATTGGATATGCACCAAAAAAACGGAATGAACGCTATTATTATGCAAGTGCGCCCATCCGGAGATGCAATGTACCCATCAACACTTGAGCCTTGGAGTGAATACTTAATGGGAAAGCAAGGTTTACCTCCTAGTCCTTTTTACGATCCCTTAACGTTCATGATACAAGCAACGCATAAAAGAGGCATGGAGTTTCATGCTTGGATCAATCCGTACAGAGCTGTATTTGATATCAATAAATCTAGTATTGCGCCATCCCATTTAACTAATATTCATCCTGAGTGGTTTTTGACTTACGGTGATAAAAAATATTTTAACCCTGGCCTTACTGAAGTTTGGCAACATACAAATAGAGTGGTTAGGGATTTAGTGAAGCGATATGACATTGATGCAATTCATATGGATGATTATTTTTACCCTTACAAAATTCCAGGCAAAGAATTTCCAGACGAAGCCGCATATGTAAAAAACAAAAGAGGACTTACCAAAGACGATTGGAGAAGAAGCAATTGCGATACGATCATTAAGCAACTTGCTATTACCATTAAGCAAACAAGGCCAGGAGTTCAGTTTGGAATTAGTCCATTTGGTGTTTGGCGTAATAAGACAAAGGATCCTAGGGGAAGTAATACAAAAGCGGGGACCTCTAATTACGAAGATCTGTATGCTGATATCTTGTTATGGCTAGAGAAAGGTTGGATTGATTATATCACACCCCAATTATATTGGGAACATGGTCATGCATTGGCAGACTATGACGAATTAGTGAACTGGTGGGATAAAAACAGTTACAATAAAAACTTATATATTGGCCATGGTATTTATCGTGCTGGAAGCAATGCAGCATGGAAGGACCCTAAAGAAATTCCATACCAGATTAAACAACTTAGAAGTTTACCCAACACCAGAGGTAGCGCCTATTTTAGCAGTGCAAGTTTCAAAACAAACGCCAATGGATGGAATGATAGTTTACAACAAAACTATTATAAAAAGCCAGCCTTGCAGCCTACAATGCCATGGCTCGTGCAGTATCAAGTACAAGCTCCCGTTGTGAATAAAAAATCTGCACAAACATACCAATTGACAATTGCTGAAAGCAGTAAAGTAAAACAATTAGCAATTCTTCAACAATCGAATAAAGGAAATTGGTCTGTCGAAGTAGTCTTACCAAATGATACCCGTTTGCTAAATATGAATGCACTAGGTATTGAACGTAATGTAAATAGCCAATACTGGATAGTCACTATTGGAAACCAAAATCAATTGAGTCAGCTAGTAGCCCTGCCTTAATCAAATATCCTTTTTAATGGAAGGTTTTGATTGGCCTTAATGACTAATGGAACATGTTCCACGATGGTCATATCATTATCTAAGCCGAAAGCTTTTTGATCGCTTTGTGCTAAGTGCTTAATATTAAAGTATACATCCATAATAAAGTCCTCTCTAAACGACAGCTCGTTTTCAATGGAGAAGAAACTTTCAATAATGACATAAGTAATGTCAGCGTGGAAATCTTTACTTTTTAAAGATTCGTATTTACTATAGATACCCAATTCGTGAGATTCATTCAACTCCTGCATCACCTTTTTAAAACAAATATTTACACGTGGTTGTATTCTAAAGCCCATTTTAAAATCAATGCGCATCACTTTGTCATCTACTAACTCTCTGATAGAATACTCCATGCCATAAGGGGAATCGGTTCTATCGATATGAATAAACCAATAAATATCTGCTCGCTTTGGTTTTCGATTCAAGATGGAATCTATAATGCGGTGTTCAATTTCACGATGATTATTCGCTTTTGTCAAGTACACCAAATGGGTTGCATATTTAGGAATATCCTTATCTGCACTCAATTCAACGAGTGGATTTAAGTAGTCCTTTATTTTAACAAAATCCAGATAACGATTGGCAATTTTTCGAGCTCTATGCCAAATCATCATTACAAAAATCATACTAAACGAGAATAGGAAAGTAACTAGTGCTTCTTTGATTTTCACCACATTGGCAATGAAAAAAGAAATCTCTACAACAGAAAAAACAATAATAATAATTGCTACTAATAACTGACTCCATCTTTTCACATTTAACATGTAAAAATTAATTAGGATGGTAGTCATAATCATTGTTATGATAATGGAGAACCCATAGGCAGCAAGCATATGTTCACTTTTTCTAAAATACAATAACATAGTGACACAACCCACCCATAAAATTAAATTTAAGCTAGGAATGTAAATCTGACCTTTTTGATCTGTAGGAAATTTAACGGTAACGCGCGGCCAAAAATTCAAACTAATGGCTTCGTTGATTAATGTAAAAGAGCCACTAATTAAAGCCTGACTTGCTATAATAGTAGCAATGGTTGCGATACCAATTCCAACTAGCAAAAACCAATGAGGCATAATTTCAAAGAAAGGGTTAATGCCATGTGAGATAGTTCCTACATGATTTAACAACCAAGCACCCTGCCCCATATAACTCATCACCAATGCAAATTTCACAAACATCCAACTGACTTGAATATTTTTTCGACCACAGTGTCCTAAATCACTATACAATGCCTCTGCCCCAGTGGTACAAAGGAATACCGCACCTAACAACCAAAAGCCCTTGGGATAGTTTATTAATAAATCAAACCCGTAATAAGGGTTCAATGCTTTAAGAATCGTAATATTTCCAAACACTTGGATAGACCCTAAAATCAAGATCATAGAGAACCAAACCAGCATGATTGGGCCAAATGCAAAACCAATAATTTTTGTACCAAAACGTTGAAAGAAAAAAAGCAAAGAGATGATGGTCAAAACAATACCAACCGTTAAGTTATTACCAGGTACAATAATTTTTTCAAGTCCTTTAATACCTGCTAAACCTTCGATTGCAGAGGAAACGGAAACAGGAGGAGTAATCATTCCATCTGCTAATAACATTGCTGCGCCTATAATTGCAGGAATATAAATCCATTTAACGTAACGGCGAATCAATGCAAACAAGGAAAAAATACCACCTTCTCCTCTATTATCAGCGCGGAGCGTTAAAAAAACATATTTAAAAGTAGTTTGTAAAGTCAAAGTCCAAAACACACAGGAGATGGCTCCGTAAATTAACTGCTCCGTTATCACTTTATGGTTAATGATGGTACTAAATACATATAAAGGAGAAGTCCCAATATCACCGTAAATAATACCTAGCGTAACGATTAAACCTGCAACAGAAAGTTTGTGTGCATGCTGTTGACCTGATGTGTATGCCATGAAGCGTTTGAATTGACGACAAAGTTTATAAAAATAAAATCAAGAAACGGACTTCTTGACGAACTATTTTTGAAAAATTATTGAGCTAAAAACTAAGGCTTGTAAGTACCCCACTTTTCGGTGACCATATTAAAGCGAAAAGCAAAAATCCCTTTTAGTTGGTTTTTGACCAAAATGTGTTGTGCAATGTCCCCTAAAAAGCCAAAAGGAATTTTATAATGTACAATATCTTCCATTCTAACTCCGCCATCGATTGCCTTAAAATGATGCTGATGGTGCCACATGGAATAAGGCCCAAAGCGTTGCTCGTCCACAAAATAGGCCCCTTCCTGTACATGGGTTATCTCGGTCATCCAATATAAAGGAATCCCTAAGAGTGGCGAAACCGTATATTCAATAATTTGTCCAGCGTACATTTTATCCCCGTGATGCTTACTAATGATATTAAACCCCATGTGACTTGGGGTAATTTTAGCCAAGTTCGCTGGGCTACTAAAAAAGTCCCAAGCTTCTGCTAGGGAAATAGGAATATCTTGAACAGTGTGTATTGAATAAACTTTTGACATACTAATACAACAAAGGAAGCAACGTTTTGTTGTATTAATTAGGTAGAAAGCCATTAATTTTATCTTATGAGAACGAAAGAAGAGCAGCTAAAGGCATTTGAAGCGGTTTATGACGGATTAAACCCACAGCAAAAGACCGCAGTTGACACCATCGAAGGGCCTGTTATGGTCATTGCGGGTCCCGGCACAGGTAAGACCCAAATTTTGAGTGCCCGTATTGGTAAGATCATGCTAGAGACTGATACCCCCCCTGAAAATATTTTATGCTTAACGTACACAGACGCCGGAGCGATTGCCATGCGCAAACGTTTGGTGCAATTTATTGGAACAAGTGCTTACAAAGTGAACATTTCAACTTTTCATTCATTCTGCAATGACATCATACAAGACAACCTTTCTTTATTTGATAAAACCAGCCTGGACCCTATTTCTGAATTAGAAAAGATCGAATTATTTAAAAAACTAATCGATGGTTTTGATAAGCATAACCCACTTAAAAGATATAGAGGGGATGTTTATTATGAAATAAGCAATTTATCCAAATTGTTTAGTGCGATGAAAAAGGAAGGATGGGGTGTCCCTTATTTAGTGGAAAGAATCGACCAGTATATCTCAGAAATTCCATTTAGAGATGAATTCTTGTACAAACGTAAAACAAAACAGTTTGAAGCAGGATCATTAAAGCAAGCGTTGGTAGATGCCGAGATTGAAAAGATGGAAAAGCTAAAAGCAGCCGTGAAGCAATTTGAAACCTACCAACAATTGATGAAAGATCATAATAGATATGATTTTGATGACATGATTAATTGGGTGATTCGCGCGTTCAAGGAAAATAAAAATTTACTAGCCCAGTATCAGGAACGTTTCCTATATATACTTGTGGACGAGTACCAAGATACAAGCGGAACGCAAAACGAGCTAGTTGAATTACTCGTCAACTATTGGGAGCAGCCTAATTTATTT
>CALPKD020000073.1 GCA_943324055.2 Chitinophaga pinensis | reverse complement strand
GGATGATAAACGCGTTCTGCAGTTTTCAAAATTTCTGTTTTATCCAAAGTCATTTTCTTTACTTGCTGCGCTTGGTATAAAGGGCGTTGGTCGTTAAAATGTTTGTCTCCTTTATTGAAGCTTGCACCAAAAGTATTGACTGTTTCAATCAACGGCAAGCCTCCATCTTTTGGAAATTTAACGAATCCAATATAGGCATCTCCACTATTCATTTTTCTTTTCCCTTCTCCAAAAGGCTCTGACATGACTGCTGCAAGTACATCTGGCATACCCCCTTGTGCCCAATTTTCGGTTCCTCTAACCAATCGTTGAACGTCTCCTAAAACAAGATCGGTTGTGCCATAATTTTTTTGTAAAAAATCATAAATCATTTGATACGTTGTTACTGCTTCGTCAATTGTTAATTTATCGTTTTTACGTCCTTGCATTACTTGTGGCACATAGTAATAGGCTAAGTTATAAATTAAGGCGCCTTTACTTTCGGCTACTGCATTATGGTCCCAGGTTTTTAGGGTTGTAATAATACTTGCAAGTTGTGGATGTTTTGTTTCGTCTACAAGAAACATGGAGTCTGCATTAAATCCGTAAGGGAATAAAATTGGATTGGGTAGCTGACGATCAAATTTTATCTTTTTCAAATCAGCATAGGATATTTTGTCAAATCCGTCAATCAAATCCTTTGCACGCTTACTTCTGTTATCGTGATACGTTTCATATCCATCATTTACATCAAATGCTTTTGGGTTTAAATTGTCTGCTTCTGCAGTTGCTAAAAATGGAGAGTGATTGGTATTAAATAAATAGCCACTCTTTGGATTTATATATTGCGGCAATGCACTTAATGGTTTAAACTTGGTCCATAAAGTTGCAGTTGTGTTTCCTGGCAAAGTGCTATTCCAATGAAAACTAGTATCTGCATTTCGGTAAGGCATTTTACCGTTTGAAATATAAAATATAGTATCTTTTTTATCTGCATACATAATATTAAACATTGGCAAATGATTTTGTTCCAAAGCCGTTTTGAATTCAGTAAAGTTGGTAGCCTTGTTCATTGCATACCATTGTTGTAATGCGCCCGCATCCATTAATGCAGGTAAGCGCATCGAAAAGTATTCCCCTTTAGGTGTTGCAACAGTTGGGCCATAAATAGATTGGTAAACTGTTTTGTAAATTGGGAAAGGAATTCCTTTTATATTTAATTTAATTTTTCGCTTTTCTAGTGGCAACCAATTGCCGTCAACTTTATATTGATGTGGATGCGACTTGCTGGTTTCTAGTTGATAGATGTCAATTTTATCTTGAAAATTAACGGTATGTGCCCAAGCTAAATTTGGAGTTACTCCATGAAAAATTAAGGGTCCTCCTGGGAACAGCCCCCCAAGTATATCCCATCCTTCCTCGCTTTGTAAATGTGCTTCATAAAAAGCGGTAGGTCCTTCAATGGGTTGGTGAGCATTTATAACTAACATGGTTTCACCTGACGCCGATTTATTGGCATTAATTGCAAATGCATTACTCCCTTCTCCTGTGAATCCTTGCAAATGAGGGATGGTACCATTTAATATTTTAGGCAAAGCTTTGTCTACCCCACAAAAAATAGCAACCGAAAAAGCGGTTGATGCCAAGTAGTCTTCAATGCTAATTGGGAATACATGTTTGTTAAGTACTTTTTCGGGATGCGCTTTTGCATACGCTTCTAATCCTAGTAAATAGCCCTTAACCAACTGAATCATCTTTGGATCAAATTGGTCCATTTGTGCATGAACAGTTGCTTTTGTGTTTAGTAGCCCAAATACAAAATCAATAGGGGCGCCCTTCTTACCTAAATAAGTGGAAATCTTTCCTTGACCGGTTAGTATTAGTGTTTGTATCGTTGTAAAATCGTCCTCGGCATGCGCCCAAGCCAAGCCATAGGCTACTTCGGGATCGGTGGGTGCAAAAATATGAGGTACGCCATAAGCATCTCTTGCGATACTAATTTTATCCGTTCTAATGATTGGTGGATTCGCATACTGGCTTTGTGCGAATTGGATAAACAAAGAGAAAAAACATACAAGCAATAATTTCATAATAGGTTTTTGTTGATGGCCGATGTAAAATTTGGAAGTGTAATTTATAGATAATGTATAAATTTGTATTACTTATTACACGAATAATTATATAACATGATAGAGTCGAAAAGGTTTGGATCCAAAAAGGCATTAATTGATATAGATGAAACTATCTGTTTTTATAGCGAAAAGCGTGTGTACGAGTTGGCAGAGCCCAATTTTGACCATATTGCCAAAATCAACAAGTTATACGAGGAAGGGTGGCATATTACTTATTGGACAGGTAGAGGAGAAAGTTCAAAGCGAGACTTGAGAGATTTGACTTTAGGTCAGTTGGCCAAATGGGGATGTAAGTTTAATGAACTCATCACAGGCTATTGTCCCAATGGTGGACCCACAAAGCCCAACTTTGATTTGGTAATTGACGACAAAGCAAAGAGAATAGAGGAGTTGTAACATATATAAAAAGGCCTATTTTTTTTGCTGACCCTTTCTAATATAGAAAATTTTGGAATAGTTAATTGTAATGTTTTTTATTTCCGCCTGTATAAGATACCCATTAATTTATTTAGGAACTATAAAGTTGTTGTTTTTTTAGGGATAACTAATCAACACAACCTATTATGTCTAGTGAAGTAATTATTTGTGATCAGCAAAGTGTTTATGCTTTAGGGAGCAGTTTGTTACTAGAGAACAATCCCCTTTTTAATGGCCATCGGATTATTAAAAACTTAAATCAACTACAACAGTTCCTTATTAAAGACTTGTCTCAGTTACTTGTTGTGGACAGTTCGATGTTTGACTTTAAACAAAAAGACACCATACTTGAAGTGCTTGAATTAAAAAAGAAAGTGCCTGTAATGGTAGTTTTTAATGAGGAGGCAGACCTGCACTTGTATCAATTGATAGATAATGGAATTTCGGTGATTGTAGCCAGGAATGTAAGTAACGAAGAATGGCTTAAGGCCTTAGATATGGCAAGACAAGATAAAATTTACTTTTGTTCTACTATCTCTACAAAAGTATTTGCATTGGTAAATCAGATGGAGAAAATAAAAATGGTAGAACAAGTGCAACAACTTAAAATGGTGGACAAATATATCTTAGTGCGCATCTGCGAGGAAGCCTCTAGTAAACAAATAGCATTTGAGGTTGGGCAAAGCAAAAGAACAATCGAAGGGCATCGTACCAAAATGATGCACAAGTTTGATGTTAAAAATGTAGCAGGTCTGGTTAAAATTGCATTCCTTACAAAATTGTACGATGACTATCTTTCGAATCCAGGTTTGTATGAGGTTGCCTTATGTGCTAAAACGTCTGCCTTATAAAAATGGATTGTTTTAAAATCTCCATCGATATATTTTTGTGCTTGATCTGTGAAATGTTTATCATTTGCCCACCTACTTTGTCCTCCTGTAATAATTGTTTTGGCTTCTACTTTTTTCCCAAAACTAACCGCTGCAATAAAGCTGTTTCCGGTGAATCCATAACGCTTTATGGTATTGGGGTAACGCTTGCTATCAAAAGAGGGTAACTGCCCCCATCTCGAAGATGTTTGAGCAACGGCGATGCTGGCTAAGCTATCATTAAATCTTTCTCCAGGGTTTACACGTTGGTATCTATTAATTGCTCCCCATGGCATTTCCCAGGTCCCATAAATATTTTTTAGTGCTAATAAGGTTGCATTTAATAGCTGCAACTTACGATGATTGCTCACATCGTTTACCATGTGCTCATACTTAAGAATTGCTTTTGTCCCTGCTTCTTCGGTTGTGGCGGCTGGGATTTCAGCTGCCCATTTTGTTCCCCATTCAACTGCTAATGTCGTAGCAATTGAGTTGGTATCTGCATCATGGTTCCAAGCTGCTAAGTAGTTGATCGCTTTTTGCTCTTCAGCAGTGAGTGCAATATTTTTTGCGAAGTCTAGGAAAGTTGGAAGCAAAATGTCAAAAGCGGTTAAGTGTTTATTGTATCCAATTTGGATTAAGTCGGCTAAACTTATCTTATCTATTTTTTCAAGCAAACGAACCGCATTCAATCCTCTTGCATTTTCACCGTCTGGTGCCATATAGGCCGGGTAGTTTTTTTCAAGCGGACTATTTTTTCCTGCAACGGCGTAAGGAGTAGCATTGCAATTTTGCAGCCATCCATTTTCAGGATTGACACTTTGTACAATTTCATTTAATGAATGAGTGCCAATCCAATTAGTTGCTTTAATAGATCCATCGACTGGTAAAGTATAATCATAATTTGGATTGCGCTTTGGTACAAAATTACCATGCCAGTATGCTATATTTCCATCTCCATCTGCATACACGGTGTTGTTGCTATTGTTGGCAAGTAATGAAAGTGCCTGCTTATACTCGGTTAAATTATTTGCTTTTGTTCTTGTCCAACATTCTAATAATGCATTTAGGGATCGATTATTTTCTTGTAAGCTTAACCATTTATTATTTTCAGTATTCAACCCCATCACAGGTCCGTGAATGGTTTTAAAAGTAGTAAAACTTTTTACTTTCATTATTCCTTCCTCCTTATACTGAACTTGAATCGCGCGTGTGGTCACAGGCAATATTGCGTTGTCGTATTCATAAGTCCAATTGCCATTTACTTGCTTCATTTTTTCTTCGTATATATCTGCTACATCTGCATAACTACTGGTATGCATCCACCCCAAACGTTCATTAAACCCTTGGTATATAAACATTTGCCCCCAGGTGACAGCGCCATAGGCATTTAACCCTTCCTCACTGATCATATGCATTTCGGATCTGAAATAAAATGGAACATGTGGGTTAATATATAATAAAGCGTTTCCATTTTTACTATGTTTTGGTGCAATGGCAAATCCATTGGAACCCCTTAATGTTTTTTCTTCCATATCATAGTCCCCAAAAATTTCAGCATTTGTTTTAGCAGCTATTGACATGCTTGCATTACTAGCGACTTCGGTTTCCTTTTGTTGATAGGCGTTCTTTAGGTCCTTTATTTTTATTCCACCTGTTTTAGTTGGTGACACACTTCCGTCGGTCCACATTAAATGATACCAAGGTTTAAATTTTGTAATTACAGCTGGGTTTACCTGTGGGTGCTTTGCTAAATAATAATTAATTCCATCGGCATGTGCTTGTAATAATATTTGGAACCATTTAGGACTTCGATTATAATCTTCAATTGCTTTAACACTATCTTGAATTAAGCGCATCATTAAATCATCCCATAATACACTTGCGCCTGTTAACTCTGCTGTTCGCCCCAACATCTCTAAATAATTTTTCTCTATCTGCGGAAAATTTTCTTCACACTGTGCATACATTAATCCAAATACGGCATCTGCGTCGGTCTTTCCATAAATATGTGGTATGCCCCATTCGTCTCTTATAATATTGGTCTGCTGCGCATGCTTTGCCCATCTTTGTTTTTCGACCATCGTAGGTTGTTGTGCAAGAGTTGTTTGCAGGCAAGTAACAATTGTTAAAAGCGTAATGGATAGGTATAGGTAGAAAGTATTTTTTTGCATAATAGGTAGTGCGAATGATTAGGACTTAAAGTTATAAAAAATAAAGGCACAACTGGAATACAGTTGTGCCTTTAACGCATACTATTTTATTAAAATACTAAATCCCCCAGGTTTTCATTCGGTCTAGATTTATTTTAGCACATTCTAGTGGGGTGCGGTTTTGATAGGATTCTTGTTCAATTATAAAATGATATGCACCACTTATTTTTTTAGCCAACAAGCATAATGCCTTTGGGCCCACAACGCCGTCTCCTAATAAAGTGCTATCGAACCCATCATGCATTTCACCTACAGGTACTTTCATTTCATCTTTAACATGAAGGGATGCAAAACGCCCTGGGTATTTTATAATCCATTCTTTAGCGCGGCCACCTACTCCATACATATTACCAAAATCTAATTGTTGTATTACCAAGTCAGGATTGGTATGTTGAAGTATTAAATCATACATAAGCGTACCATTTAATTTTTCTACAAACTCAACATTGTGGTTGTGGTAACCAAATTTCATTCCATTTGCCTTGCATAACTCACCAGACTTATTAAACAGGTCTAGCTGAAATAATAAACCATCGTAATTCTTTGTTAAGGTCTCATCCATGGAAGGACTAATTACATAGGTTTGTCCCAGGTTTGCAGCATCTTCGATTGTGTATTTCCATGCATTTGTAAAATCCTTTTTGATTGGATCCCAATGCTTCATTGACATTACTGTATGTCCACTTGGCATTGCCAAGCCCAAATCACCTAGTATTTTTTTAAATTCCGAAGGAGAATAACCATAAAATTTCCTATCTATATAATTTGCATGTTCTACATGCTCGTAACCCATTTTGGCAAGTTCTGTTAAAGTGCCCAACGGATTTTTAGCCATATCTGATCTCACCGAATACAACTGTATACCGATCAATTGCTTAGGGGTATTCAATGTTAAACTCCTAGACCATATTACTTTTGGCAATAGTCCTGCACCGGCCATTACGAGGGAGGCTTGCTTGATAAATTTTCGTCTAGAATTTAGCATAGGACTGATTTATAATGAATCATAACTGATTATTCTGCTACGGATGTATTAATAGTTGGCTTTTCATTATGCCATTCCTTGCGGTCTAGCTTATGATTTCCTGTACCTACTTCATTTAAATTATTTCCATTGTACAATCTACCATTT
>CALPKD020000072.1 GCA_943324055.2 Chitinophaga pinensis | reverse complement strand
TACCATACTAGCGCATTTACATAATGCTAAAGCATTTCAATGGCCAAATATTTAGCAGTATGTGATTTGGATTTTTTAATCATTTCCTCGGGGGTACCTGTAAATTGAATAACACCGCCACCACTACCCCCTTCAGGGCCAAGGTCAATAATATGATCGGCTACTTTTATTACATCCATATTGTGTTCAATCACTAGCACAGTGTTGCCTCGGTCAACCAAACGATTTAATACCCCAATCAACAATTGAATGTCCTGAAAATGCAGTCCTGTAGTAGGTTCATCTAAAATATAAAAAGTTTTTCCGGTATCTTTTTTACCCAACTCCGTTGCCAACTTTACCCGTTGTGCTTCTCCCCCACTTAATGTTACCGCAGACTGTCCTAAAGTGATATACCCTAATCCCACATCCTGTAATACTTTTACTTTTCGGTAAATAAATGGAACTGCCTGAAAAAATTCACAAGACTCTTCTACTGTCATGTTTAATACGTCACTGATTGATTTGCCCTTATACCTAATTTCTAAAGTTTCTCTGTTATATCTTTTACCTGCGCATTTTTCACAATGCACATATACATCTGGTAAAAAGTTCATTTCAATCACACGCATTCCTCCTCCCTCACACACTTCACATCTTCCCCCCTTCACATTGAATGAAAAACGACCTGCTTGATATCCTCTAATTTTTGCTTCCGGAACAGATGCGAATAAGGTTCTGATATCGGTAAAAAATCCGCAATAGGTAGCAGGATTGCTTCTTGGCGTACGGCCAATTGGAGATTGATCTATCTCAATTACTTTGTCAATATGATCTAATCCAGTTACCGAAGTAAATGGCATTGGCTTGGTCTTGCTCTTATAACAAAATTGAGATAAAATAGGATACAAGGTCTCATTAATTAATGTTGACTTCCCACTACCACTCACACCCGACACCACTATAAAACTACCTAATGGAAAATCACAGTTTACCTTTTGCAGAGTATTTCCTGTCGCCCCTTTAATGGTTATCTTTTCTCCATTTCCTTTACGTCGTTCTTCAGGAATCTCAATCTTCTTTTTACCTGCCAAATACAACGCAGTATCTGACTTTAATTTAATAATTTCCTTAGGCGTTCCTTGCGCAACTACATGCCCACCGTGAATTCCAGCCCTTGGACCAATATCCACGATATAATCAGATGCCATCATAATATCCTTATCATGTTCCACTACTAATACGGTATTCCCAATATCTCTTAATTGTTTGAGTGCAACAATTAAACGCTGATTGTCTCTTTGGTGTAATCCGATCGATGGCTCATCCAAAATATAAGTGATTCCTTGTAGTTGTGATCCTATCTGTGTTGCCAATCTTATTCTTTGTGATTCTCCTCCACTCAATGATTTAGAAGGTCTGCTTAATGACAAATAAGACAAGCCCACATTCATCAAAAAGGAAATACGATCATCAATCTCTTTTAAAATGCCGGTTGCAATTTGCGTGTCCTTCTTATCTAACTTTGCCGGTAATTTTTTAAACCAGGTTTGCAAATCATCTAAATGCATTTCATTTAATTCGGCAATTGTTTTTTCATTCACCTTAAACCAAAGGCTTTCTTTTTTTAAGCGGGCACCCCCACAAGCAGTACAAGTGCTTAACTCCATATAATTCTCCACCCACGCCTTTAACACTTCTGTGCTTTGCGTACTCGTAAACCACCTTTTTAGCATTGGTACAATTCCCTCGTAACTTCCAGTATACGTGTCAGGAATGTTTTCGTCATTCAAATCTAATCCTAAGGAATCTGTTATATTCTTATCTCCAAATAAAATCAAATCTAGTTGCTCTTTACTTAGGTCTTGAATGGCTTTATCCAAACTAATTTTATACTTTCTTGCAAATTGTTTTACCTGAGTAAAAACACTCGCTTCTCGCGCAATGCCTAATGGCACAATACCCCCTTCGTTGATACTTAAAGCTTCATCAGGAATTAACAAGGACATATCTATCGCATAAACATTCCCTAACCCTTTACAAGTTGGACACGCACCATAAGGAGAGTTGAATGAAAAACTATTAGGAGAAGGTTCTTCGTAACTTAATCCCGTTTCCTCACACATTAATTGCTTGGAATATTGAATCACTTTTGACTTTCCTTCTTCTAATAAAAATAATAACCCATTTCCCATCTTCAAACATTGTTGCACACTTTCCGATAAACGCGTCTTCATCGCATCTGTAACTGGGATTCGGTCAACCACAATTTCAATATCGTGAATCTTATAACGGTCTACCTGGAACTTGGGTCTTAGCTCAATCATCTCTCCGTCCACCCTTGCTTTTACAAACCCCTTTTTACGTATCTCTTCAAATAGTTCTCTATAGTGCCCTTTACGTCCTCTTACCACTGGCGCTAATAAATTAATTTTCTTATCCTTAAGTTGTGTAAATATATTTTGAACAATTTCGGCCTCTGAAAACTTCACCATCGGCTTGCCTGTATTGTAACTATATGCCTTACCTGCCCTTGCATACAATAACCTCAAAAAGTCATATAACTCCGTTACGGTTCCAACCGTTGAACGAGGATTTTTATTGGTGGTTTTTTGCTCAATGGAGATGACCGGGGAAAGCCCTGTGATTTGGTCCACATCCGGCCGTTCCATCTGCCCCATAAATTGGCGGGCATAAGCACTAAAACTTTCCATATAACGCCTTTGTCCCTCATTATAGATGGTATCAAAAGCTAAAGATGATTTTCCACTCCCACTGACCCCTGTAAAAACGACTAATTCATTTTTAGGTATAGAAATGTCGAAATTCTTTAAATTGTGCTCTCGGGCACCAACTACTTTTATTTGGTCTTTTTCTTGGTTCATAGGAATAAGTAAAGTTATAACAACCATTTATACAATTAGTTGACTATAACCTATAAACATTCTGTAATTTTACCCGCAATTTAGACTGATCCTTTACAATTATGTTCCAATTCACTAGCAAACCTTTAAAAATAGCCATTAGTATCTCCTTGGCTTTGGCATTTACCTTATTGGCCATCAGCTTTGTGTATACACGTGAGGTGGTTTTTTTGTGGTTTAACTTGAATTTAGGAAAAGTTGCAGATCAAATTTTTACCTTTTTCACCCTACTGGCAGAAGGCTGGATGTGGATTCCTTATTTTTTATTGATGTTTGGCTGGTTTAAGAAAGATGCCGTTTTTATATTGATAAATTTTCTGCTATCTACTTTACTAACTCAAGTTCCAAAAATATTAATTTTGGATAATGTAACCAGGCCTATGGCAAGTGGTATTGATGTAAATAAAATACACCATGTAGATGGTATCGAAATGCATTTATGGAACAGTTTTCCATCAGGTCACACAGCAACTGCCTTTACATTGTATTTTGTAACTGTTACTTTATTCCCAAAAAAATGGATCCTAATAATTGGCTTTATATATGCCTTAACTTGCGCTTATTCCCGCGTTTATTTAGGGCAACATTTCCCGTTAGATTTAGGGGGTGGTATTTTAGTTGCAATAATGAGTGTGCTGCTAAGCATCTACATCAGAAAAAATATAAGAAATGAAAAAGTTATTTAGCACCATTTTGTTGGGAGCAATAAGTGTGACGTTGACATTTGCACAGGACACAAGTAAATTGAATAATCATAACTATGCTCAATTTGATAAAAGCAATATTGACACCCTACAGCAAATAGTGGGTGGGCGAAAAAATAGCTTAGCGCAAATTGAAAAACCTTATGTGATATTAATATCTGCAGATGGATTTAGGAATGATTTTTTTGAAAAATATGGCGCGAATAATTTACAAGCTTTTTCGAAAAACGGAGTACGCGCAAAGTATATGACCCCGGCTTTCCCATCCGTTACTTTCCCAAATCATTACACGATTGTAACTGGTTTATACCCTTCTCACCATGGTTTAGTAGACAATAGTTATATCGATGTTACAAGTGGGCAAATGTATTCAATGGGTAATAAGAAAATGGTAGCAGAAGGAAAATGGTATGGTGGCACTCCTTTATGGGTGTTGGCTGAACAACAAAAGATGATCTCCGCTAGTTATTATTGGGTGGCATCCGAAGCTGCAATACAAGGTGTAAAGCCAACTTACTCCTATGTGTACAATGAAAAAAATAGCATTGGATCAAGAATTAAAGCAGTGAAGGATTGGCTATCCTTACCAGCCGATCAAAGACCTCATTTAATCACTTTCTATTTCCCAGATGTGGATCATGATGCACACGAATATGGCCCAGAAGACCCAAGAGTACAAAAATCGGTTCAATTTGTAGATAGCAGCGTAAACGCTTTGCAAGCTGCATTAGCCCCGCTGCATTTACCAATCAATTATATATTTGTATCTGACCACGGAATGACCGAAGTGGACAATATAAAGACGATGGGATTACCCGCAGCGATTGATACTGCAAGTTTTAAAGTTCCTTGGGGAGATGCCCTATTGCATTTGTATGCAAAGGATACTTCTAAAATAGAAAGTACTTATCAAGCGCTAAAAAAAGATACTAGTTTCACTACTTATAAATTGAATGAAACGCCTGATTATTGGCATTATAAAAAATCAGACGATTGGAGCAACCGTTTAGGTGATCTTATTTTAATTCCGCACTTACCTAAAGTATTTAATTTATCAACTAGGAAAACATCCAAGGGCAAACATGGCTTTGACAACCACATTCCTACAATGCGTGCAAGTTTTATCGCTTGGGGCCCCGCATTTAAAAAGGGAATTACGATTGATGGATTTGACAATGTAAACGTATTCCCTTTAGTCGCTCATATTTTAGGATTAAAATATGATGAAAAAAAGATTGATGGAAAGCTGGAGGTATTAAAGCCAGTGTTGAAGAAATAATAGTAAATATAATTAGTCGTGTATACACCTTACCGAGAAGCCACCTGTTTTATTTCCATTTAGTGCTAGCGTAAAACTTGCCTGATTATCTACTAACAAAAAGTAACTAGCAGTACTGCCATTACTTTTACTACTCCAGAAATAGCCATAATAAGTTAAGGAACCACTTGATGAACCCGACCCTCCCATGTACCCGCCACCCAAAGCTGAAAACCCAGTCGTATTGGTAGCAAGTGCAGAAGAACTAGTTGCCCAATGAGTCGTACCAACTTCTTTAAGATATTTACCTCTAATACTTACATCAGTACTTGAAAAATTAGCTAGTTCAAGCCATTCATCTTCACTAGGAATATGCCAGCTCACGGGACAAATACCACGATTATCATTTACTGCATACCAATTATATAATTTACCGTAAGCGTCGTTATTATTTGCATCATAATTATTATAAGTCCATGCAGAAGTTGCATTGGTTCCATAACTTGCCCATGAAGGTGTGGAAATATTACTAACTACTTGTGAAATCTCATCTCCATTTTTATAAGTTTTTACATCCAAATTATTTTTCATCCAAACTTGTGATCCAATTGTTACGGATTCAATCACTACTGGTGCGATTAAGAACCCTTGTGGAACTACTTGTGCTTTACTATTAAAATTTAAGCTGATAAGTATTAATATAGAAACTGCTATTTTCATTAATAAAAGTTTTGTACGATGGTAGCATAATAACTAGTTCCATCGCAAATGATGGTCATGAAATCTGTTTTATTTGCGCCTGAGGTAATTATAGGCACATTCCCCCCAGCCCAATACAATTTAGTAGCGGTTGAAGCCGTATTTGAAAAGGTAACTACTCTGCCTCCAGTATTGTCTTGTTTAAATTTTACCAAATAGGTACCTACTGTTGATGCGCTTGGTGTTGGCAAAATAAAATTTGAAACTCCTGTTAGTAGTATTTGAAAGATATTCCCAGTGCTAAAATCTATACTTAAGGTAGACGCTGCATTGTATGTAAGTAAATATCGTTTCGCTTTAATATCGCCTATTGCTGTGATACTTGTTGCATTCACATTCGTCGCACTCAGGTTTGTTGCTGACAAAGTTGACGCACTAACAGCTGACGAAACGGATAAGCTTGTTGCAGTAGCATCGCCTAATACAGGAGTCACCAAAGTTTTATTACTCAAGATTTCTGTTCCAAATAAGGTTGACAAAGTCCCTGAAACTGGCAAAGTAATATTAGTTGGCGCAGTTGATACAAGCGATGTTGAAAAATTTCCTAAAGTTGCCAATGCACCCTCTGTTGTGAGCGTACCAGCAGTTGAGATGTTTCCGCCTAATGTAATGGTCTTTCCAGTATTCGCAACGCCCGTACCTCCGTTTGTGCCTACTACTATTCCAGAAACATTCGTTGCAGACGTTGCTGTACTTGCAGTTGCAGCATTCCCATCAATACTTATTATACCAGTTAACGCAATCGAACCTATATTTCTCGTGTTTGAAATCAATGTTGTTCCAATGTAATGAGATGACGTTGCATCTAATTTATTATTAGTTAGTCCAATTAAAGAAGTTAAATAAGGAGACAACATCGTAGCTGTGTCGGATGCGTTGAGTTTCCACTTAGATAAGTTAATTGTGTCGGCACTATTCAACTTCCACTTTGCAAGGTTCACTGTATCGGCGGAGTATAGTTTCCAGGCAGATAGTTTGAGTGTATCAGCACTGTTTAGTTTCCACTTTGCTAGGTTGGATGTGTCCGCTGAGTATAATTTCCAAGTAGATAATTTGAGTGTATCCGAGGAGCTGAGTTTATTAGCTGATAAATTTGCAACGGCTAAATCATTACTTATCTTATAAG
>CALPKD020000071.1 GCA_943324055.2 Chitinophaga pinensis | reverse complement strand
TCCATTCCAAAAATCACACCACCAGTAGGAAAATCGGGCGCTTTTACAAAACCAATCAATTCCTCAATGGTAATGTCTTTGTTATTGATGTAAGCGATACAACCATCCACCACCTCATTCAAATTATGTGGTAACATATTGGTCGCCATACCCACGGCAATACCGGATGAACCATTCACTAACAATTGAGGAATACGGGTTGGTAACACAGAAGGTTCCGTTAAACTATCATCAAAGTTCGTTTGAAAGTCAACTGTATCTTTTTCCAAATCATCCAACATCGCTTCAGAAATACGTTGTAAACGAGCCTCCGTATAACGCATTGCTGCAGGAGGATCTCCATCTTGGTTACCAAAGTTACCTTGACCGTCCACTAATTTGTAACGCATGGTCCACTCTTGTGCCATACGCACCAATGTATCATAAATTGCAGTATCGCCGTGTGGGTGAAATTTACCCATCACTTCTCCGACAATACGCGCACATTTCTTGTATGCTTTGTTGCTATTATTTCCTAATTCATGCATCGCAAATAATACCCTACGGTGTACTGGTTTAAAACCATCTCTCACATCAGGTAATGCACGACCAACAATTACAGACATAGAATAATCTATGTAAGACGTTTTCATTTGTTCCTCAATATTGACCCTTATTACACGGTCATTGTCCTGAGTTGCTTCTAATCCTAAATTTTCTTCCATATGAATTTTCTTAATTTCTTGACCCCAAAATAGTACCTATTTTTAAGGACCATTTTGATGGTTAACGAAGATACCTTTTACAACCCTTTTTTTAGGTTTTAAAAGGGTATTTTTCACACCCATTTATCCACAGTTGTGGGTAAGAAATACTAACTTTAAAGCAGTATTATTTCACCGTTAAGCACATACAAAATGGGAGTACAAATTTTAGTCTTAGGCGCCGGCAAATCTGCGACAATTTTGATTCAATATTTACAAAAAAAAGCAGCTGAAAATGACTGGTATATCCTACTAGCAGATGGTGATAAAAACAATGCTGAAAGCAAATGGAATAACGCTAAAAACGGCCATGCCATTGGGATTAATGTAGAAAATGAAATAGAACGAAAGGCATTAATTGAGCAAGCTACCGTAGTCGTTTCGATGCTTCCTGCTGCCTTACATTTTTTAGTAGCAAAGGATTGTGTCAGCTATGAAAAACCACTATTTACTGCCTCCTATGTAGACGATAATATGAAGTCCATTGAACAAGCAATTTTAGACAAAAATTTACTATTCCTTTGCGAAATGGGCTTAGATCCTGGCATAGACCATATGAGTGCCATGGAATTGATCCATAAAATCAAAAATAAAGGAGGGCAAATAACGGGCTTTAGATCGCATTGTGGAGGGTTAATTGCTCCGGAGAGTGATACCAACCCTTGGCATTATAAAATCAGCTGGAACCCCCGAAATATCATTTTAGCGGGTAAGGCTGGTGCACTATTCCTTGAAGGTGGTGCGACAAAACAAATGAACTATTCTGATTTGTTTTTAAATGCCCCAGTTGTGAACATTCCTTCGATTGGAAAACTTGCCTACTATCCAAATCGAAATTCACTTTCTTATATTGATACTTACCATTTACAAGGGGTGAAAAATTTTGTAAGAACCACACTTAGGCATCCCGATTTTTGTAGCGGATGGAACGCAATTATTCAGTTAGGATTAACAAATGAAAATGAAATCATTCTCCAACAAAATACAAGTATTCGAGATTGGTTTTTAAATCATTTAAGGACAAATAATGTAGAAAATCTATATGCACTTTTTTTAAAGAACGATTTGCTAAAAGAACAATTATTATTTATTGGATTAGAAACAGATACGATTATTCCTACTTCATTAAATTCTAATGCATTGATTTTACAATGGATGTTGGAAAACAAATGGAAACTATCACCAACTGACAAGGATATGGTAGTGATGTTACATGAAATTACCTACCGCTTACATGACCAAGAATTTTTAGTAGAAAGCAGCATGGTTTTGAAAGGCAAAAATGATATAGAAACTGCCATGGCGGCAACCGTTGGCCTTCCCTTAGCTTTGGGCGTTTGCGCCTATTTAAAGGGAGAAATTGAACTAAAAGGGCTTCATATCCCTATTCATCCATCCATATACACCCCCATTTTGAAAGGATTGGCTGCTGAAGGGATCGTTTTTAATGAAAAAGAGAGGAAACTTTAAGGGTCTCCTCTCTTTTTTTATCTTTTTGAACAGTCCGATAAGTTGTTATCGCACTTATTCTTTGACTGGTTCTTTTACTGGTGGTACCCACTCATAATCTAGTTGACGTTTGTCTAAACTAGCGGCAACCACTTTTATAGTTACTTTATCCCCCATATTGAATTGACGGCCTGATCTTTGTCCAACCAAAGCGTAATTAGATTCTACATGTCTAAAGTCATCCACTTTAGATAAAGTGGTTATACTTACCAAGCCTTCACATTTATGTTCAATGGTTTCGACCCAGAATCCAAAACTAGATACCCCGCTAATAATACCTTCAAAAGTATGGCCTAAGTAATCGCGCATAAATTCAACTTGTTTGTATTTATTAGCCGCTCTCTCTGATTCCATAGCAGCTCTCTCCCGCTCACTGCAGTGTACACATTTCATTTCGAGTGATTCATCATTCAATAAATTACCCGTTAAAACGGATTGAACCACTCTATGCACCATCACATCCGGATACCTTCTAATGGGAGAGGTAAAATGGCAATAATGTTCAAATCCTAAACCATAATGACCAATATTCTGAGTGGTATAAATTGCTTTAGCCATGGTACGAATACCCAACTGCTCTAACACATGTTGTTCCGGTTTGCCTTTGGATGCAAGCATAAGGGCATTAAAACTTTGTGCGATATGCGCGGGTGTTTTAATATCAAATGCATATCCGTGCTTTTTTGCAAACACAACAAAAGGCGCTAATTTTTCTTCATTTGGTTGATCATGTACACGATATGGGAATGGGATAGGTTCTTTTTTTATCATCACTTGTCCCATCTTTTCCGCAATCAATTGGTTGGCTTTTAACATCAATTCCTCAATTAATTGATGTGATTCTTTACTTTCCTTTACGGTAATTCCAATTGGTTTTCCTTTCTCATCTAATGTGAAACGAACTTCTTGAGAAGAAAAATTTATAGCACCTGAATCAAAACGATGATTTCTTAATTTTTGAGTATAATCTAATAACCACAATACTTCAGCAGCATGGTCACCCACTTTTGTTTCTATAATTTCTTGTACTTGTTCGTAGGTAAATCGTCTGTCAGAATGTATAATCGTTTTACCATACCACGTGTTTACAATTGCACCAGAAGCATCTACTTCAAATGTTGCCGAGAAAGTAAGTTTGTCTTCCTTTGGTCTCAACGAACATAATTCATTAGAAATACGCTCAGGTAACATTGGATAGACTCTGTCTGGTAAATATACCGACGTAGCTCTTTCATAAGCTTCCGTATCTATAGAAGTATTAGGTTGTACATAATGACTAACATCTGCAATGTGCACCCCTATTTCAGTATGACCATTTGTTAATTTTTGGAAAGAGATGGCATCATCAAAATCTTTTGCGTCTACTGGATCAATGGTAAACGTGAGTATTTTTCGGTAATCTTTTCGCTTAGCAATTTCGGCATCTGAAACAACCTCCGAAATACTACGCGCAAATGAAAGGGTCTCTTCGCTGAATGCTAGGGAGAACCCAGCTTCTGCAACGATCGACTTCATTGCTAAATCGTTTTCTTGTTCTGGTGTAAATATTTCAAGCACTCTTCCTTCTGGTTTACGACTTGCCGTCTCCCAGCTAATTAATTCCACCAAAACGCGATCTTTGTCTCTTGCATTATTTAGATACTTTATGGGTATGTAAATATCGGGCATGGGGAATACTGTGTTAGGAATAAAGAATGCATGTTTATTGGTGACTTGCATTGTTCCCGCAAATGAAACCTGTTTTCTTTTTATCACCTCTAACACTTTTCCTTCCTTTTTTCCAGAACCTTGTCTAATTTTTGTAATCTTAATACGTACTTCATCCCCTTTTAACGCGGTATTAAAGTCGTTAGGGAAAACCAATATATCGTTCTCCAAATCTTTTACAATTACAAAACCCATTCCGGATTTTGCAATGTCTAATTTACCAGTATAAGTTGTCGCTGCTTGCGTATGCTTAGTGGTAACGGTTTTTTTTCTTGTATTCTTATTTTTAGTTGCCATTGTTTTTTTTATGAAATTCTGCTACATAATCAATCACCAATTTGTTGAACACCAATTCGGCATCAAACAAAAACTGGGGCTTTATGGGTAAAACATATAAAGGAATGTCGTGTAGCTCCTCTGTGTATTTTACCAATCGCACTGCATCTTTCTCAGTCGTTAAGATTAATTTGCTTTTGGAATTAATTTGATTAAATTTTTCTTTGATCTCTTGTAAATCTTCAATAGAGAATATATGATGGTCATTATAACTCAATTGATAATAGGTATGTGTGTTTTCGTGTAGATAGTGCTTTAAGGGTAATGGGTTAGCGATTCCACAAACCAATAATACTTCATCCCTCATTGTCAATACCCATTGCTCGGATGGGTTGTATATATGATAAGGTGTTTCATATCCAATAGAAGTAAAAAACACACTTTGATGTTGTTCAGGATATAGTTTTTCTATGATCTCATCTCGCTCTTCAATGGATAAACCATTTGGACATTTTGTTATAATAATAATCTCTGCTCTCTTTGCCGACTTTCGCTCATCTCGTAAATCACCTGTAGGAATAAAAAAGTCATCGCAGTATAAATTGTTATAGTCGGTTAACAAAATATTAAACTCTGCTTTTATCTCCCTATGCTGAAAAGCATCATCTAAAATAACCGCTTGCAAATCGGGTACGTCTTGAATCAATTGAGGAATTGCTTCAATTCGTCGTTCTCCTACCGCCACTGATACGTGAGGGTATTTGATATGAAATTGCATGGGTTCATCTCCTATCTCCAGTGCAGTTGTATTATGAGTGGCTAATGCATACCCCTGCGTTTTTCGCTTATAGCCCCTACTTAATGTGGCTACTTTATATTCATTAGAAAGAATCGACAAAAGATGCTCCACCATCGGGGACTTGCCTGTACCTCCTAATGAAAGGTTGCCAATGGAGATAATGGGTAAATTAAATTGAACAGATTTAAAGTATTGCTTGTTATACATCCAGTTTCTACATGTCACTACCCAACCATAAATCACACTAAATGGTAAAAGTAAAACTCTAAAGGATTTTAAAAAGACATTGTTAAAATTCATAGCTATTCGAAGGCGTAATGCAATGCGTCAAAGGTACGTCAAATTCATGGGTATCTTCAATTTTGGAGACGGGTTCAAAGTAAGAAATCCCTATTCTAGACTTATGTAGCGGGTAGTTTTCAAAGTACCGATCATAAAACCCTTTTCCAAATCCAATGCGGTGACCCACTAAGTCAAAGCCAATCAATGGAACAAGCACTGCATCCATTTGTTCCTGCCTTACCAATTCTATAGGCAAAGGTTCGTAGATACCCCAGCGGTTCAATTCCAAATGATCCGTTTCGACATAAAACTGCATAGTAGCTGTATTTTCATCTACTCTTGGATAGGCTACTACCAATCCTGGTAGTATTGCCTTTAAGTATTTAATCAACAACAATGAGTTTGGTTCATTATGTGCCTCTAAAGGGAAAAAGCTTCCAATGCATTGCACATTTGACCAATCCAATCGCTGAAATTGAATGAGTAGTAAATCATCCATTTTCAAACAATCCGTATTCGTCAAAGCTTGTCTTTGATTCAATAATAATTTACGTGCTGCTGACTTTAACATATATCAACTTGCTTTATTCAAAAAAGCTAAAAATAGTAGTGCCATAATTACGCTGAAAACTATACCCAGGGAATTGCTCATAATTATTTCGAGGCGTATGCTCTAAAATAAAGTATCCTTCCTCCGAAATTAATTGTCGTTCAACGATGATTCTTGGCAAATCATCAATGGTTAATAAGGCATAAGGAGGCCCTGCAAAAATGATGTCATACTTGTTGGTACAAGATGCTAAAAATTGGAATACATCCATTTTAAGGATCGTTACATTCTCGATCTTTAATGCCTCAATGTTTTTTTTAATAAAATCCAACATAATTGGATCCTTTTCAACGATCGTCAAATTCGCTGCACCTCTTGATCCGAGCTCATAACTGATACAACCTGTGCCACCAAATAAGTCTAAGGTAGTTGCCCCTTCAATTTGAACCCTTGTTTGCAACATATTAAAAAGACCCTCTTTTGCAATATCAGTAGTAGGTCTGGTATGCGGCATGTTATGCGGCGGGTGTATTTTACGACCACTATGTTTGCCTGAAATAATTCTCATTAAAATATAAAATAAGTAGAATAAGTATGATGCGGATATGCTGAATTTAAATTAGATCCGATGCCTTCGTTTGGTGCTTTCACGATAGTAAGTTTTTCAAAATAAGGTGTCGCCATTTTTATAAATTCATGTTGTTGCTCGTTGTATCCTGCAACAAATAAAGGAGTCGTATTGGTGTTAATTCCAGTATTGATACAACTATTTAATACCACATAACTATTTTGGTGGCTCCCTTCGATAGGTGCATAATTAAGTAACTTGATTTTACCTTCTTCAATGATAAACAAACAAAAAGTATATTCAAATAGTTGAACGTATACACCCGTTGGTTGT
>CALPKD020000070.1 GCA_943324055.2 Chitinophaga pinensis | reverse complement strand
TTCAATTTCACGGCTACCTCCCCATAGATGCTGCAGAAAGAAAGAAAAAGATTCAAGCGTTAGATGCAGATACAAAACAAAGGAACTGCACTCAATTATTTATAGAAACACCTTATAGAAACAATCAAATGATGGAAGCGCTCATCCAGGGCTGCCATCCTAATACCAAGATGTGCATTGGAGTGGATATCACGGCTCCTAATGAATGGATTAAAACTGCTACCGCAAGTTATTGGAAGGAGCACTTACCCGAATTACATAAAAAATTAGTTGTTTTTTTAATCGGCAACTAAGTATTTTCCGAAACTTTATTGCACTTTCCATTTTGTATACTACAAAATGGAAAAGACTTATGCGCATTGGAGAGCAGCTCATCCCTTAGTATTTATTTCGGGGCATTTATGCATAGGAGTTTTGCTTGCCGAAATTTTCTCCCCTACAATAAGCACGACTCCTCTATTGGTGCCCATCCTTATAGTATTTAGTACGCTTCTCCTACTTGGGCTTTTATTTCAGTTTTGCTCCTCGCAACCTACTATTAATTTTATAATCGCAGGATCCTTAGCCAGCTGGGGAGTTGCTATTTTTTTTGCAACAAGTAATCAAGATTTATTTTACATTCCTGTGCCATCATCCTTTATCAATCACTGCAGAACGCTCGTAATTGATAAACTCAATCAAACCATTCGGCAACAAGAAGCCAATGGGTTTGCACAAGCCTTGTTATTGGGGGTCAAAACCGATATCAATAAAGCGCTAGTCAAGGCCTACAATCAGCTTGGCATCATTCATATTATTGCAATCAGTGGAATGCACTTAGAAATTATATTTAAAAATTTAACCCGTGTTACAAATTGGTTGCCGAGAAATAAATACTTTCTCCTCCTAGAACTATTTATTATAATTGGAGGTATTTGGACCTACACCTTAATGGCATTCGCAAGCCCTTCTATTGTAAGAGCGAGTGTTTTTTTTAGTATTTATTTTATAGGGAAATTCCTAAAGCAACCCACGCTAGTATTAAATATCATTTCGGGAGGAATACTCATCGTATTGCTATTTGATGTAAAAGATTTACATCATATTGGATTACAACTTTCCTATGCGGCGGTAATTGGGATCCATCTTTTTTATCCTTTGTTTTTCAAAATGTTGCCTATGGATAATCCACTACTTTCCTTTTTTTGGAGTAATTTTTGTATTACACTTGCCGCACAGTTAACCACGCTGCCTATTCTTGCTTATCACTTTCACCAACTATCAACGCTTGTATTAATTAGTAATTTTATCATGGTGCCTTTGAGTAATGTTTTGTTATATGCATTGGCACTTCTTATATGCTTGCCGAACTTTTTTAATATTGCCAATTTATTAGGCAACGCTATTGAACGTTACATTTTAAGGATGAACGAGGAAATTACTCAACTTTACACAAAATCTATTTCTAAAGTGGCGATGATCCACTTTAGCACATTAGACGTATTTGTTTATTACCTATTGTTATTATTCGTGTACTTATGGTTATTTCAAAAAAAAGGCAGGTTCCTTTTTTACGCTATCTGGGCATTAGGGTTACTGTTTGCAATAAAGTTATTCAGCCCTTTGTATTTTTTGTGGAAAATCTGACCAAGGAGGCTTACTAGAACGGCTTACCTTTGCGTATGGAAAAGAAAATCAAATCAGCCCTTATTTCTGTCTTCTACAAAGACGGCTTAGCTCCATTAGCTAAAACCCTGCACCAACAAAATATCACCATTTATTCAACAGGTGGTACGCAGAAATTTTTAGAGGATTTAGGCATCCCTTGTATTGCGGTTGAAACCGTAACCGGATACCCTTCTATCTTAGGAGGTCGTGTAAAAACACTTCACCCTTCTGTTTTTGGCGGAATATTAGGAAGACGTTACGAGGCACAGGATTTGAAGGAAATGGAGGAATACAAAATCCCCGAACTTGACTTAGTAATTGTGGACCTTTATCCATTTGAAGAAACTTTAAGCACTACCGATGAGGAAAAATTAATCATCGAGAAGATTGATATTGGCGGACCTTCCATGATCAGAGCCGCCGCTAAAAACTTTCGAGACTTAGTCGTTTTGGCAGCGAAGGAAGATTATGCAAATTTGAATCAATTATTGATTGATCAAAATGGCACCACTACGATGGATCAAAGAAAAGCGTTTGCAGCAAAAGCTTTTGAAGTGGTGATGCATTATGATATTGCCATTAGTAACTATTTTAATCCCATTGCAGGTAAAGTATTGAGATATGGCGAAAACCCGCATCAAATAGCCACTTTTTATGGCAATCTAGAAAGCTGGTTCACCCAATTAAATGGCAAGGAACTATCTTATAATAACTTAGTAGACGTAGATGCAGCGATTGCTTTAATCGCCGAATTACCTACTACTAGTTTTGCAATTATCAAGCATACCAATGTTTGTGGGGTTGCACAAAGAGATACCGTATTCGATAGCTGGCAAGCGGCATTGGCCGGAGATCCGGAAAGTGCATTTGGTGGTGTACTCGTAACCAATGGAAAAGTAGATGTTGCTACCGCTGAAGCCATTCAAGAAATATTTTTTGAAGTATTAATTGCGCCTTCTTTTGACGCGGATGCAATTACTATTTTATCAGCCAAGAAAAATAGGATTTTGTTACAAAGCAAGCCGGGAATGGTTTTTAATACAACACAAAAAAAATCTATCTTAAACGGAACCTTAGAACAAGGATTGGACACTGGCAATTATAGCAATTGGGATGAGGTGGGTGGAAGACCTTGTACTGCTTCAGAAAAAGAAGACCTTATTTTTGGAAATATTATTTGCAAGCATTTGAAGAGCAATGCCATTGCACTTATAAAAAACAAACAATTAGTTGGTAAGGGTTGTGGTCAAACCAGTCGTGTAGATGCATTGAGACACGCGATTGAAAAAGCAAAGCAATTTAATTTTAATTTGAATGGCGCTACACTTGCATCTGATGCATTTTTCCCTTTTGATGATTGTGTAAAAATTGCACATGAAGAAGGTATTGATTCATTCATACAACCAGGCGGATCCGTTAGAGACAAGGATAGTATTGCTTATTGCGTTGAAAAAGGATTGGCAATGGTGATGACTAATTTGAGACATTTCAAACATTAAAATACTCCCCTAGCCGCTTAATGTCGAATCAGAAAAAAGCATATCTCGCACTCACAGTCACTAGTATAGTCTGGGGCACCACTTGGGTGGCCAGCAAGTTAGGCGTGAAGCATATGCCTGCCTTTGAACTAGCAAGCATTCGCCAATTTTTGGGAGGCACTATTTACATATGCTTTTTCTTAATCAAAGGGGAAAAGCTACCTACATTTAAACAGTTTATATTCCTGGTGCCAATGGCTTTTTTAATGTTTGTCTCGGCAAACGGCCTGGCCACTTATGGGCTGCAATTTATTACTAGTGGGCTAGCTGCTTTATTAGCAGCTTTAAATCCATTGTCTGTTGTACTCATTGAACGCTTTTATTTTAAAGCAATAAAAATTACACCACAAACTGCCCTTGGATTATTTTTAGGCATTTTAGGCATCGGTTTTATTTTTTACAAGGATAGCTTTGGATTACATAGTGATCATTATATACTTGGCATTGTAGTTTCTTTGTTTGCCATGTTTACTTGGAGTGTTGGCGCAGTTATTCTGTCGAGGAATAAAACAAGCATGAACCCCTATTATTCCATTGGATGGCAGATGTTAATTAGTGCAGCCGTTATGGCGGGCATCACACTATATAGTGGCAATTATATTTCATTGTTTGAGATACCTGCAATTTCATGGGGCGTGATTGCTTATATGGTAATTGCAGGATCCGTTTTTGCATTTATCTCTTTCATCTATAGTATGAAACACTTACAACCTGCAATTGCATCCTTATACGCCTACATTAATCCGATAGTAGCTATATGGGTAGGTTCATTAATATTAAAAGAAAAGATGAGCCTTAATAGCATTTTAGGCACTATTATTACACTTGTAGGAGTTTATCTAGTAAACAGAAGCTTGAAAAAGCAAAATGATCCAGTGCAGGCTATCACAGATGCGGATGGAATGTAATAAAACAGTCAATAATTCTGATTGCGCTTTTTAGTTTTTATTGGATTCCTTCCAAAGCTGATTGAAGGTTTTTTTAGGGAACACAAGTGGTGCTCTTTGAGCGCTCCAGCCCTTAAACATTTTATTGACTACCCAGTTTTTAATCGTAGCAGTTCCTTGATTCATTAATTTCCTATTCATAGAAGTTTGCTTCCATAGTTTCCACGCAAATTTTTCTGCAAAATCACCCTCTCCAGCTACTACCGACTCGCGTCGATTTTCCAAAAGCAACTCATGCAAATTGATGCGCACCGGGCATACCGCAGTGCAACTACCACACAAACTAGACGCGTAACTTAGGTGCTTATAATCGTGCATACCTCTTAAATGAGGAGTGATTACACTTCCAATAGGGCCACTATAAGTAGTATCATAAGCATGACCACCAATATTCTTATACACTGGGCAAGCATTTAGGCAGGCGCCACAACGAATACAATAAAGCGCTTCTCTGCTTTTATTATTTGCCAACAATTCGGTACGTCCATTGTCTAGTAAGATCACATACATTTCTTCTGGGCCATCTGATTCACCTTCTTGTCTAGGACCCGTAATAATACTATTATAAACAGTCACTTGTTGCCCAGTTCCGAAAGTGGAAAGCAAGGGCCAAAATAAGCCCAGGTCATTCATGGAAGGAAGTACTTTTTCAATGCCTACAATTACAATATGCGTTTTAGGCCAAGCAGCCGAAAGCCTCGCATTGCCTTCGTTTTCAGTGAGCGCAATTCCCCCAATATCAGACAAAATAAAATTAGCGCCTGTGACTCCTATTTCTGCCTGTACGTATTTTTCGCGCAAATTTTTTCTGGCAACCATTGTTAATTCCTCTGGCGTTAGATTAATATCAGTACCTAAGTGTTGAGCAAATAAGGCAGCAACATCTTCCTTGCTTTTGTGCATGGCAGGTGTCACTATATGATAAGGAGCTTCCCCATCCATTTGTTGAATATATTCTCCCAAATCTGTTTCGACTGATTCTACCCCAATGGAGGTTAGATAGGTATTTAAATGAATCTCCTCCGTCACCATGCTTTTACTTTTGACAATAGACTTGCATTTTTTTTCAGCACATAGCTCGCCAATAAAATTTAATGCTTGTTCGCTATCCTCTGCCCATAAAACTTTTGCACCTCTTTTAGTAATTTGTTCTTCGAACTGAAGCAAGTGCAAATCCAGGTGTTCTATAGCTTCCCATTTTCTGTTTTTTGCTAATTCACGCACTCTTTCCAAATCGGTAAATTGTTCTTTCCCCTTTGGTACGACAGCATTGTACTTGCCTATATTGAAATTAATTTTTCTTCTATGGTTAAGATCCAGCGCCTTTGCACTGCTTTTGGACAAAAAAGATTCGGCGTAAATACTTGCCATGGCTAACTAGTAATTATTTATTTTTTCTTTAAATGAGCCGCCGTAGCGTCTAATGTATTGTAAAATTCGGCGCCATATTTTCGAGTGATGGACTCCTTTAAAAATTGGTAAGCAGGTACTTTTAGTTTCACGCCCAATGAACATGCAGCTTTGCATAAATCTTCCCTCGGCTCATAATTCATATATTCAACATCCGGATCCGATTTGCTTTTTGTAATCTTGATGGGGAATAAATGACAACTAATTGGTTTTTTCCATGGAATTTTTCCGTCGTTGTACGCTTGTTCAAAAGCACATTTAATAATTCCTTGATCGTCTTTAAATCCGTAGGCGCAAATTTGACCATTTAAGGTAGGCGTTACCCAACCAAATTCTCGATCATATAAAAACTGCCCAACCTGTTTCACTTCCTTAATCCCTTCCTTGGTCATATATGGCTCCACCAAATCGTAATATTGTTTAATATAATCCTTTTCCTTGTTTTCGAGTGGCGCGCCAGCATCTCCGTCTTCGCAGCAGCCACCCTTACACTTTGTTAAATCGCAAACAAACTGCTCCTCTATTACCTGGTCACTCACTAAAACGGAATCAATTATAATCATACTTAAAATTATGGGACAAAGATATAATTATTTCCAACGAAATGAATTGACTAAATGGGTTAGGTCTTTAAAAATAAATGCATTCATGGGGGCCAAGGAATCCTCGTTAGGGGTAGTATTAAAATAAAGGGCCCCTCTAAAAAAATGTTTAGCCGAGTCGGTTAAAAAAAACTGATAGCTAGTCGCCACATCACCACCAATATGAAAAAATACCCCCTTAATTCCATTGTCGGTAGTAAAAACCGAGTCTGAAATAAAACTGGCCTTATTATTGTGATTGTTTACAAAGGTATAAGCATCCCTTACCATCGTGTCAAATTGATGAGGTTGAATGTCTTTGTAACTAATATAAATAGTAGCATGTTGAATTGGAAAATCAATATTCAACCAAGCATCCTCCTTTTTCGAGGACCCAAAATAATTGACTTCTTTGTTGATTTGCGCATAGGTGGGATACTCAAAAGCGTAGGGATAACCTGCAATATTAAAAGATTGATAGGATTTTTTTGGGAATTGCATCGCTGCATATCCTTTTGACTTTGGTGTGTACGGTGTATTACAAGCGACGCTTAATAATAAACCCAATCCCATTAATACAAAAACTAGTTTACACATTTTCAGAAGTTTGAGTAACAACTGGTGTAATTATTAATTGAATTTTATGAATCCTGTTTTTTTGAATTTCTACAACGGTAAAACTAAATTGCTTGTACTTGACAACT
>CALPKD020000069.1 GCA_943324055.2 Chitinophaga pinensis | reverse complement strand
CTATCTATGACTCTGATAGCAGAATGTCCCCAAGCGGTATAAATATCTTCACCCGCAGAACAAGTTAAAATACTTATTTGTAAATGGGAGGTATCAATACGAGTATTGGCCGTGCTTGTTTTAGTAGATACTTGTGCGTGGGATAAAATACTTCCCAAAGATAAAACAACAATGAAACAAATTATTTTTTTCAAAATGGAAATATTGCTTAGTTCTTGCCACTAGTATTTATTACTAGCGGCAAGAAACAGTTAATTATTTTCTACTATAGTTAGGTGCTTCCTTTGTAATATCAATATCGTGGGTGTGACTTTCTCTCATGCCCGCATTCGTGATTTGAACAAAAGTTGCTTTTTGTAAATCTTTCACAGTCTTAGCGCCGCAATAGCCCATACCTGCTTTTAATCCACCAACATATTGGTAAACAATTTCACTTAAAGTGCCTTTGTAGGCAACACGACCTTCGATTCCTTCTGGTACAAATTTCTTTGAATCAGAAGTGTTCTCCTGAAAGTAACGATCACCACTGCCTTGGTTCATGGCACCAATGCTTCCCATGCCACGATATCCTTTAAACTTACGTCCTTCGTATATAATAGTTTCGCCAGGACTTTCTTCTGTGCCTGCAAATATGCTACCCATCATAACGCAATTTGCGCCTGCTGCTAATGCTTTTACCATATCACCGGTATAGCGAATTCCGCCGTCTGCAATAATTGGAATATTTTTTCCTTTTAATGCTTTGGCAGCTTCCATGATCGCTGTTAATTGTGGAACTCCAGCACCTGCAACAATACGCGTAGTACAAATTGAACCAGGTCCAATACCTACTTTAACGGCATCAGCTCCCGCATTTACAAGTGCCAATGCGCCCGCTCCTGTGGCAACGTTACCAGCAATAACTGGCAAGTTCTTGTATGTCTTTTTTAATAATTTTAAGGCTTCAATTACACCCTTGCTATGACCATGTGCGCTATCTAATGAAACGATATCTACTCCAACACTTTGTAATGCTGCAGCACGCTCTATTAAATCTTTAGTGATGCCTAATGCAGCACCTACTAATAGGCGACCAATTTTATCTTTCACTGCATTTGGGAATGCACTTAATTGTAAAATATCTCTATAGGTGATTAATCCAATCAATACACCTTGTTTACTTACAACAGGTAATTTTTCAATTTTGTATTGACGAAGAATTTTTTCTGCTTTTTTTAAATCGGTTCCTTCTGGGGCAATGATTAAATTTTCTTTAGTCATTACTTCACTCACTTTGCGTTTACGGTCTGTCTCAAAACGTAAATCACGATTGGTTAAAATGCCGACAAGTTTATTTCCTTTATCTACAATTGGAATACCACCAATTTTATTTTCTCTCATTAGGTTTAATGCATCACCAATAGTTGCATTCACTTCTAACGTGATTGGATCTACAATCATTCCACTCTCGCTACGTTTTACTTTACGCACTTGTTCGGCTTGACGCTCGATACTCATGTTTTTGTGTAAAATCCCGATGCCACCTTCACGTGCCAATGCAATTGCAAGGTTCGCTTCGGTAACTGTGTCCATTGCTGAAGATAGGATAGGGGCGTTTAGTACAATGTTTTTAGTAAGATGTGAATGGATAATTACGTCTGATGGTAATATTTCAGAGTAAGCGGGCATTAACAATACGTCATCAAAAGTTAAGCCTTGTCCAAAAATGCGGGGAGTGTTTGTAGAATTTCTTGTTGCCATAGGCAAAGATAGGGCCTTGGGTTATTTAGAAAAAATCCTTTTTTTAGCCTGATTTACAAGGTTATATACATGTTGCCTGCTTGTAAATGAATATAACCGCCTAATTCAAGATCAAGCAAATGGCCCGAAAGTTCACTAGAATGCATGTTTAAAGCCTTGGAAACCTGGTCCCTATGAATGGGGCCTTGCTCCTGTATTATGGTTAGGATGGACTGTTCGACCGGATCCAGTATCAATTGTGTTTGTATTGATGCTGAATGGAGACTTGCCTCTGGCTGATTTGGTAAGGGCCAGCTCATCATTTCTAAAAAGTGGATTGGGTCGTGGTAAATGTTTGCTTTTTCAATTTTAATTAAATGTAAACAACCTGAACTTTTAGCGTCATGAATTTTACCGGGGACGGCAAATACTTCTCGCTGATAACCGCTTGCTAAATTAGCAGTAATCATACTGCCACCTTTTAAATCGGTTTCCACCACTAGGGTAATATCGCTCATGCCGGCAACAATACGATTTCGTTTTGGAAAACAAAATGGAAGTGGGATGGTGCCTTTCCTAAACTCGGTAAGGAGCCCGCCACCATCAAGCATTTGAATGGCCAATCGCCGATGTTGTGATGGATATATCTGGTCCAATCCATGGGCAAGTACGCCCCAGGTTGGAATTTTTTGCAACAAACTACTCTGATGTGCAATCCCATCTACACCCATTGCCATCCCGCTTATTACGCCAATTTTTAAATGGGCGAGTCCTTCTAATAATTCTTGTAGGACTCGGTTCACCTGAATGGTATGTTGCCTAGAACCCACGATACTAATCAATTGTGGCAAATTAAAATGGGTATAGCCTTTAGTAAATAGTAGCGTTGGTGCATCGTCGATATGTACCAAACGATCTGGATATTTTGGATCAATCACCGAAAAGCCACGAATGTCATGCTTATTCATAAATAAAATTTCAGCTTCGGCTTGGGCCAAAGGCCAAGCACCCATTAAAATATTTTTATGTAAAAGATTAAAAGATGAAAATGCTTCCTGCCCTTTTTTTCGCTCCATAAATAAATCTGTAGCCGATCCATAAGCGAGTAATATTTGTTTTCGTTGCGCATCATTAAATCCCTGTAACAACGTAAATGCAATGGTGTATAAAAGTTCATTGGTCATTCAACGAACATCTGAAAAAGAAGGAATAAATTAGAACGTATTTATACCTAAAATAAATCCGATTGGGTATTTGAATTACTGAATGGTAATGGTAAAACTAGTGCGTCTGTTTTTGGCACGCCCTAACTCAGTGCCATTGTCTGCAATTGGCTTAGCCGAGCCGTAACCCTTAGTACTAATGCGTGATTTTGCAATTCCATTGGCCATTAAATAGGCGGCAATAGACTGCGCCCGTGCAGTAGATAAGGCTAAATTAAAAGCGTTCACTCCTGTATTATCAGTATGTCCTTCAATTAATATATTGGCATTTGGAGTAGCTATTAAGTAGTCGGTAAGTGCATCTAATTCTACACTGGAGCTTTTCTTTAACAATGCAGTATTTACATCAAAAAATACGTTGTCGAAATTCTTTGAATATTGTTTTTCAATTGCTGAAAGATAAAAATTAAAAGTAGTGCCCGACATCTTAGCTAAACTATCTAATGAAATTAACATGCTTGCATAGGCGTGATTTATACTATTCACTTTAATGCCTAAACTATCAAAAAATGGAAGCGCTAAAACAAATAGTCCCGAGCTGTCCACGTTCACTTGCATAAAGTTTTCTGCATCCAAGGGGTCTACTAAATTTACAATACCAGTTAATGGTTTTTTAGTGGCAGCATCTGCAATAAAGCCATTAAAGTAAATTGTTTTATTGGCTCGGGTAGCAGGGGATAATACCACTTTATAAATATCAAGGCCTCCTCTGCTATCAGCTCTATCGCTTGCTATATAGCCTTCATAGCCATCTCCCGCAACTGCAATACTGCCTTCATTGTCAAAGGTGTTGATTGGGTAACCCAAGTTTAATGGCTTGGTCCATGAACCATCTATTTTTTTTCGCGCAACAAATAAATCAGAGCCTCCATAACCGGGCCATCCGCTTGATGCAAAGTATAAGCTTTTATTGTCGGCATGTATAAAGGGTGTTTGCTCATCTCCTGCAGTATTGATACTTGGACCTAAGTTGATAGCTTCGTCCCATCCACCTTTTTCGTTTTTATAGGAAACATACAAATCAATTCCTCCGTAACCTCCTGGCACATTGCTGCAAAAATAAAGTGCTTGTCCATCCGGTGAGATACTCGGAGCACTTTCCCAAAAATCAGTATTAATATTGCGACCTAAGTTTTTTGGCAAAGACCAACCCGTTTTCGTTTTAGTGACTTTGTAAATGTCATAACGACCATACCCTTGCTCAGCATAGTCTGCCGAAAAATACAAAGTTTGCAAATCGGCCGACAAACTAGGACTCCCTTTTTTATCCGCAAAATTTAAACTGTCCGATAAGGGTTGCGCTTTTGTAAAGCCATTGGGCGTGATGATGCTGTAATAAAAATCCTCTCGCTTCCAATTATTGCGACGCATAAATAAAAACAAACTATCCTGAATGGTGACCGTCGGAAAATATTCGGCAGCACTGCTATTTACACTATCGCCTGCATTGGTTACTTTAACAACGGCATCTGCTGGTTGAGCTAATGCAAATGCACAAATTTTTTGCAAATCGTTAGCACCCTTTAATAAATAGCCTGGCGTATTGCCACTCGCCAATAAACTATTTATTATTTCATTTGCAATTTGATAATTACCAACACTCGCTTGCGCGTTGGCATACTTTACAATATAAGGCTCAAAAGCTGCAGGGGCCACTTTTGACGCACGATTATAAATAGCTATTGCATTGTTGTAATGCTTCAATTCCATTTGTAGTTGAAACAACACTTGATAAGCTACTATAAAATTGGTATCCTTTTGAATAGCAGCTTGTAGTAATTCAATCGCTTCGCTGCTAGCATTGCGCCCGGTATCTAAAATACCAATGGCCTGGTCATACAATGTTTTAGCTCCCTTGGTATCGTTTTGCGCGGCTGCGTTGTTGACCAATAAGCAAAAAGTAATCACTGCGAATAAGGTAAGCCTATAGGACATAGTGCTATAATAAGGTTACTGTAAATATAAGCATTAAGGAACTTGAATATACTTGTGCAATTGAGCACTTAGTTCCCATTTAGGGTTTGCTTTAATATATTCAATTACAAGTGGCGTTATTTGTGCTGACTTATCCCACTCTGGTTGAAGATATAATTTGCAATAAGGAGGCACTTGTTTTGCATAGGTTTCGGCCCATTCAAAATCGTGTGCATTAAAAATGACCACTTTTAATTCCGATGCGTATTGTAAATTTTCAGGAAGGGGTGCTTTAAACTTTTTGGGTGAAACGCATACCCAATCCCAGTCGCCCGTCAAAGGGCTTGACCCTGATGTTTCAATATTGGTTTCAAAACCTGCTGCTTCTAGTTCAGCAGTCAAATGTGTTAAGTCATGTAAGGTAGGTTCGCCACCAGTTATAATCGCAAGGCGTCCCGGATGAGCCAATGCACTTTTCACAATTTCTTCGGTTGATACAATTGGATGCTTGGTCGCATCCCAGCTATCTTTTACATCACACCAAACACAGCCCACATCGCAGCCTGCGAGTCGAATAAAAAATGCTGCTTTACCTTGGTGATATCCTTCACCTTGCAAAGAATAAAACATTTCCATTACCGGGTATTGTGTAGTTAGTTCCACTTGAATAATTTGTGCTATGTATTAAAGTCCTTGGTAGGCTTTCATTGTGTTTTTTAATAAACCTGCAATGGTCATCAATCCAACGCCACCAGGTACAGGAGTGATTGCTGATGCTTTTTCACAAGCTTCTGCATAATTCACATCTCCTTTAATTCTAAATCCTTTTTTTGCAGTGGCATCTTCCACTCTTGTGATTCCAACATCTACAATAACCGCTCCTGGCTTGATCATGTCGCCTGTTAAAAAATTTGGAACACCTAATGCTGCAACAATAATATCTGCGCCTAAGCAAATTTCTTTTAAGTTTTTGGTATGGCTATGGCACAAAGTAACGGTACAATTTCCTTGTGGAATATTACTACTTAATAAAATACTCATTGGTCTTCCTACAATATTACTGCGTCCTATGACCACTGCATTTTTTCCTTTTGTTGGGATATTAAAATACTCAAGCATTAAAATAATGCCATAAGGCGTTGCGGGAATAAAAGTATTTAAACCTTGCACCAATCTGCCCACATTTACTGGGTGAAACCCATCCACATCTTTCGCAGGATTAATGGCTTCGATGACTTTAGATTCTTGAATATGTTTAGGTAAAGGCAATTGCACTAAAATGCCATCTACTTTTGGATCCTTATTTAATTCCTCAATTTTTTGCAATAGAATTGCTTCTTGCACATCTGTTTCAAAACGGTACAAGGAAGATTCAAAACCAGTTTCCTCGCAATTCTTCACCTTACTGGCAACATAGGTTTCACTCGCGCCGTTGGTACCTACTAAAATAGCAGCCAAATGGGGAGTTCTTTTACCTGCAGCTTTAAGGGCTTGCGTTTGTAACAATAGGTCCGCTTTTACTGCTGCGGAAGCAATTTTGCCATCTAATACTAACATAACGCAAATTTAGTCTTTTCCCCATTATCTTTGTCTCTTAAACTATTGTATGGAACAAAACCCAAACCAGCCCTTAAATATTGAAATAAGCGAAGAAATTGCAGAAGGTGCTTATGCCAATTTAGCTATCATCACGCACAGCAATGCTGAATTTGTTGTCGATTTTGTGAATGTTATGCCAGGTACACCCAAAAGCAAGGTAAAGTCCCGCGTGATACTTACGCCAATGCATGCAAAGCGATTTATGAAGGCATTAGTTGAGAATATTGAAAGGTATGAAGCAGCGAATGGCCATATAGCTGATATGTCTCCGGTTGAAATACCCATGAATTTTGGGGGTCCCACGGCACAAGCTTAATTACCAGTCATGTTTGTTTTCGGCATAACTATAGTAACCCTCCGTGCTTACTATTATATGGTCAATCAATTTAATATCAAAATAGGTAGCGGCTTTTTTTACTT
>CALPKD020000068.1 GCA_943324055.2 Chitinophaga pinensis | reverse complement strand
TGCTTCGAAAAACTCATACCTGCCAAAAGAGAGATATTGTTGTCCGTGAAGTTCACAAAGGTCTTGTTCCAGGTTTTGCAAAAAACTGATTTAACAATTGTAAGCTTATTTGCTAAAAGCTTCTTGGTAGTGATTGAAGTGTCATTTGTCCCAATTACCGCAATCGACTGAGCTTGTGCATCAACAAGCATAAAAGAACACATAACGATAAATACTAATTTGTAAATTTTCAACTTGAACATATTAAATTATTTCTACTATTATTAAATTATATAATATAAAAGTCATTAAATGACCATAGATATATCATACATCCGCGCGTGCGGAAGATAGAAATAAGTCGTAGTTCAAGTGAAATAAAGACAGCCTAATTTGTACAGTATTATAAATCGGTACAAAGAATATGTCTTTTATGACATTAATCGATGCTATTTAGATAATCAGAGGGCGTAACGCCCATTTTTTGCTTGAAGGAATTAAAAAAACTGGTCCTTGAGCCAAAACCAGCTTGTTTTGCTAAAGCATCTAAAGTAAGGATTTCGCCCGAGCCTTCCTGGATTAAATGAATCACAAAATCTATTTTTAGGTCGTTTTTCCAAGTATTAAAATTAATACCCATGTATTCATTAAAAAAATACGAAAGATGATGCACCGGGATATCGGTGTCTGAAGACATTATTGTCAAATTAAATTCGGGACTTAGATATGGCTTATTTTGTATATATCTGTCTACTTTATACTTGAGGAGATTCAACTTTTCTTCAGATATTTCAAAACTTTTCACTTGTCTCTTAGGTATTTCTAAAGGAACATTTGGTTGCTCATATTTAGACCCATTTGACTTATTGTTTATTACATAATCTAACTGAGGTAATCCATATAATATATTTGGAAAGAACAAAAGCGAGACATTTAATAATAACAAACCGGTAACTACAGAAACAAGCAGATAAAAACCACTTTGTGCTGAACTGCTATAATCTAAAAATTTAATTCCAAGAATTCCAAAGAGCAAAAAACTAGTGTAAATTAACAAGACAGTTGCCGTTAAAAAAATGAGCCACTTATGTATCAAAACGTTTTGCTTCCATAGATCTTGAAGTTTTCTATAATGCTTAAAAAGCATAATGGCAATGACTATCCCATAAATAATTCCTAAAACTGGGCGTAACAAAAAACTCAGATCACCTGACATAAAAGTAGTCTCTATTCTAACTACAGCAATAGGATTCAATATAACTCTTTGCGCAAATTCTAGTTTGTGATTAAAATTTGAAAAAAGATAACCTGCAAAATTTACAGAATATAAAATAGCGGGTATCAAATGTAAAAAATCAAATTTACGTAGGTGAGCATCATCTGTTAATACGCCTCTTACATAAAAATATAATGCTGGCCCTGCAAGCATATAAATTGGCACAAAGTGAACCAACAAAATCGCTATTAAGTATTTATTTCCGGAATAAATAGCAGCATAATGCGAAAGTGCATATATATTATTAATTAAGAAAAATAAGAATAAGTAAATGTTTGATTTATTTGACTTTCTTATATTAATCAATAATAAGAAAGTAATAATAAATCCCAATAAGGTTACATAAAGAAGCATAAGTAAACAGTGGGTCTTAAATAAATGGAATCTTCAAATATAATGCAGAATCATGCAACCTGATGATAAAGTAAATAAGATTTACCAACATTTAACAACCAACTATTTTATGATTTTTATCAGAAATGCTGTCCCAAATGCATGATCATAAATATTATTAAAAATGAATTATTAGATTTAAGTTTGAAAGCGGATAGATTCCCAATTTATTCGTAATTTACAACCATACATTTAACTCACTAAATATGGGATCCATTTCCTTAATTGCTTTACTGATAGCAGCTATCGCGTTTTCTGCAGGCGGCATCTTAGTTGGAAAAATTTTAGTAAAGGGTAGTAAGAATCCTCAAAAAGGACAAGCCTACGAATGTGGTATTCCAACTGACACTTCTCCATGGCATCAATTCAATGTTGGTTATTACCTTTTCGCATTGCTTTTTTTAATTTTTGATGTCGAATTGGTTTTCCTTTACCCTTGGGCTGTAGTAGTAAAGCAAGTAGGTATTGTTGCGCTTATTGAAATTATCATATTTATATTTATATTATTCATGGGCTTTTTATATGCCCATAAAAAAGGAGCATTAAAATGGAGCTAAAAGAAACAAAAATGGGCAACGAATCCTTTCCAGGAATCATTCATGAAACACCAGGTGGAGGAATTGTAGTAAGTACTTTTGATAGTATAATAAATTGGGCAAGGTCCAATTCATTATGGCCACTCTCCTTTGCAACTAGCTGTTGTGGCATTGAAATGATGTCGACCGCTTCTGCTAAATACGACTTTTCCCGATTCGGTTTTGAAGTCGCAAGAGCTTCCCCTCGTCAAGCTGATGTTATTATTATAGCAGGTACCATTGTAAATAAAATGGCCCCCGTATTAAAACGATTGTATGATCAAATGGCGGATCCTAAATATGTAATTGCAATGGGGGCTTGTGCTATTAGCGGAGGCCCTTTTTTCTATAACACCTACTCTGTGGTAAAAGGGGCAGACCATATTATTCCCGTAGACGTTTATATTCCTGGATGCCCACCTCGTCCTGAAGCATTATTACACGCTTTAATTTCATTACAAGAAAAAATTAAACTGGGTATGACTAGGGAACAAATAAGAGGTGAATTTAAAGGGTAGGTTTTAAAATAAAAAATTGATTATAACTAAGAAGCATGACCAACGAAGAAATTAAAGAATATATCCCATCCATCGCGCCCAATGCAATATTGGACGAAACCGGTGAATGGTTAAATATTACCATCGAGCCAAGTGAACTCAAATCATTTGCAACTGCATTAAAGGAGGGTAAACTACAAATGAATTACTTGTTTTGTGTAACCTGCGTCGACTGGAAAACACATTTAACTATGGTGTATCATCTTTCTGCTACAACGCATCGTCAATCGATCGTGGTAAAGGCCAATGTAAATAGAGAGGCTCCTGAAATTGAAACATTGAGCGGCTTATGGAAAACTGCCAATTTTTTAGAAAGAGAAGTATTTGAAATGTTTGGTGTGAACTTCCTAAATCATCCGGACTTAAGAAAACTTATTTTAGAAGATGATTTTAAAGGCTACCCTTTAAGAAAAGATTTTGAAGATCCTATCAACATGATAAAATTATAATTGCGCATGTACAACCAAACCGAAGTTATAAAAGATACGAGCGAATTAGGTGCAGAAGGTGAGTTGATCATCAATATGGGACCGCAACACCCTGCAACGCATGGTGTATTGCACTTAGTAGTGACGTTGAATGGAGAAACGATTAAAAAGATAGAACCGCATTTAGGTTATATCCACCGATCGATTGAAAAGATGTGCGAAAGCTTGACCTATCGTCAATTTATATACGTAACAAGTAGGATGGATTATTTATCCTCCCACATTAATAATTTAGGTTGCGCCCTATTGGTGGAAAAAGGTATGCAAATTGAAGTGCCTGAACGAGCAAAATATGTTCGTGTGATATTGAGTGAATTAACAAGAATTGCATCTCATGAATTATGGCTAGGCGCAATGGCTATGGACTTAGGTGCATTTACGCCTTTCTTTTATGCGTTTAGAGAGCGTGAAATGATTACGGATATTATGGAAGAAACTTGCGGAGCAAGACTGACCATGAATTATATTGTTCCAGGAGGATTGATGTATGACATTCATCCTGATTTTCAAAAAAAGGTAAAAGCATTTATCACACAGTTTAAAGCTAAAGTAACCGAATACGAGGATTTAGTTACAAATAATATCATCTTCCAAAGCAGAACAAAAGGCGTAGGCGTTTTAACTGCCGAAGATGCGATTTCATTTGGTTGTACTGGACCAGTTGCTCGTGCAAGTGGAGTAAGCTGTGACATCCGAAAATTATATCCTTACGATGTATACGACAAAGTTGAATTTGATGAAGTTATCGAAACAGCTGGTGATTCCTTTGCACGATACATGGTGCGCGTAAAAGAAATGAATCAATCCATTCGAATCATTGAGCAACTAATTGATACTATTCCAGAAGGAGACTTTGTAGGTAAAACAAAAAATGTATTAAAACTACCTAAGGGTGAATTTTACACAAGAGTCGAAACAGCGAGAGGTGAATTTGGTATCTATGTAGTGAGTGAAGGGGGAACAACACCACATCGTATTAAATTCCGTTCACCTGGGTTTTCTAATTTGTCTGCCCTGAATCATATGGCAGCAGGCAGCAAAATTGGAGACTTAATGGCAACGATGGGAACTTTAGATTTAGTAATACCAGATATTGATAGATAAAATTAAAAAGCATGTTTAGTTTAGAAGGAATCACAAGCACCATTCAGGATTGGCTATTTTTTAAATTCAATCCTACCCTTGCGCTAGCAATTGAGTGTGTAATTGTAATATTATTAGCGATTGCCTTGTTTGCTGCTTTGGGTTTAATATTGGTATTAATGGAACGTAAAGTTGCAGCTCGTATTCAAATTCGTTTGGGACCAAATAGAGTTGGACCAGGTGGAATTTTTCAAACCGCTGCAGATACTTTAAAATTAATAATGAAAGAAGGCCTTACACCTGACAAGGCGGACAAGTTCCTGTTTAACCTAGCTCCATTTATAGTAATGATGGTAGCCATGTTATTATTAGCGCCAATTGCATTTGCAAAAAACTTTCAAATTTGGGATATCAATATAGGTGTGCTTTATATATCTGCTATCTCTTCCCTTTCAGTCATTGGAATTTTGATGGCAGGATGGGCAAGTAATAATAAGTATTCGTTATTAGGTGCAATGCGAAGTGGCGCACAAATTGTGAGCTACGAACTATCTGCTGGTTTTGCAGTATTAACAATTGTTGTCTTGACTGGTAGTTTGCAAATTTCTGAAATTGTAGCAGCGCAACAAAATGGATGGTGGATTTTTAAAGGCCATATTCCAGCCATTATTGCATTCGTCTTATATATCATAGCAGTAACAGCCGAAACAAACCGTGCCCCTTTTGATTTAGCCGAAGCAGAATCTGAATTAACTGCCGGATTTCATACCGAATATTCTGGAATGAAATTTGCATTGTTCTTTTTAGCAGAATACATTAACATATTTATTGTATGTGCAATTGGGGCTACCCTTTTCTTAGGCGGATGGATGCCATTACATATTGGCAATTGGCAAGGCTTTAATCATATCATGGATTTCATACCTTCCTCCATTTGGTTTATGGGTAAGACCTTCTTTTTGATCTTTTTAATCATGTGGTTCAGATGGACTTTCCCAAGATTGCGCGTGGATCAATTATTAAATCTCGAATGGAAATATTTATTACCAATAAGTTTGTTTAACCTTTTATTAGTAGCGGTGATTGCTATTTTAGGATGGCATTTTTAAATTAAAATGAAATAGACACATGTTTTTGAAAGAATATATATCAGATGTTTACAATGGAGTCAGTTCTCTATTAAAGGGAATGCGCAAAACTGGCTACTACTTTACGCATCCTAAAGAAATTATTACAGAGCAATATCCTGATAATCGCGCGACACTCGTGATGGCAGAAAGATTCAAGGGAGAAGTTGTCATGCCACATGACCAAAACAATGAACATGCCTGCACCGGTTGTACAGCCTGTGAATTGGCTTGTCCAAACGGCACGATAAAAGTGGTTACTAAATTTGACATCACACCAGAGGGAAAAAAGAAAAAAGCGGTAGATGCATTAGTATATCGCTTGGAGCTTTGCACCATGTGTAATTTATGCGTTATCGCATGCCCTAGTGATGCCATTAAAATGGCGCCCAATTTTGAGCATAGCGTTTTTGACAGAAGTAAATTGACTAAAATATTAAATAAAACCGGATCTAAAATAAGGGAGGGAATAGAATAATGAATATATCAGCTATCATTTTTTACGCAATCTCCGCGCTCATACTAGGCGCAGCTATCTTAGCCGTAACCACACTGAAAATATTTCGTTCGGCCATTTGGTTATTGTTTTCACTAGTAGGTGTTGCCGCCTTATATTTTTGGATGCAAGTCGAATTTATTGCAGCGATTCAGATTGTAGTATATGTAGGGGGAATTGTGGTTTTAATCATATTCTCCATATTCTTAACACAACAATCAGGGAAGGAAATGCCAAAGCCCGCAAAAGGCAAAGTCATTTTCTCGGCACTTGCTGCATTGTCTGGAATTGCATTCACCATTAATTTAATAAACCACTACGGATTTACAAATACCTCTGCGGCTCCATTTAATGCTAATGTGCATGAAATTGGTATGCAAATGCTAAGCACCACTTCGCATGGATTTATATTGCCTTTTGAAGTAGTGAGTATGTTATTATTAGCCGCAATGGTTGGCTGTATCGTGATTGCAATGAAACCAACCGAATCAACATCAATTACTTTAAATAAAAAGGAGGCTTAATATGAACGAAGTACCATTAACCCATATACTTTTTGTGAGTACTACCCTATTTTTTATAGGCATGTATGGATTGTTTACAAGAAGGAATATTATTACCATGCTTATGTCCATCGAGTTGATGTTAAATAGTGTGAACATTAATTTTGTAGCCTTTAATAAATATCTTTTCCCAGACAAGTTAGACGGCTTATTTTTTTCTCTATTTATCATAACCATTGCCGCCGCCGAAGCAGCTGTGGCAATTGCTATTATCATTAATTTATATCGTAGTCATAATTCCATTGATGTTGACGATGCCACTGAAATGAAATTTTAAATTATTATGTCAAACTACTTATACCTTCTTTGGATCCCCTTATTACCCTTGGCTACTTTTGTAATCT
>CALPKD020000067.1 GCA_943324055.2 Chitinophaga pinensis | reverse complement strand
TGCGTACTAAGCGATGCACCCCCGATTCTGCCTTTAAAAAGCCATAAGCGAAAGGGCCATCAAACTGAAGTGTTGCGGATTTTATTCCAGCACCATCTCCTTCTTGATAATCCAAGGAGGTTACGGTCCACCCTTGCTTTTCACCATACATGGTATACATTCTTAGGAGCATTTCTGCCCAATCCTGACTCTCGGTGCCACCTGCACCTGGATTAATTTGCAAAACAGCAGGAAGCTCGTCCTCTGGCTTATTGAGAGTGCTCTTAAATTCGGCTTCATCAATTGCAGCCATCGCTTTGTTAAATGCGTCTTGCGTCTCTTGTTCAGTAGCATCACCCCCTTTCCAAAATTCAAATAAAACAATGAAATCTTCCACGCTCGATTCAACCGCTTCAAAAAGATGAATCCAATATTCATTCATTTTGTTTTCCTTCATGGTAGCTGTAGCACGTGTGTTGTCATCCCAAAAACCTGGAGACAAAGACAACTGTTTGTCGTTGATTACTTTTTGTGTGCGATTATCGACGTCAAAGAAACCTCCTCAGGACACTTACTTGGTCCCTCATACGCTTTATCTGCTCAATGGTCATGGTATGATCAAGTTTAGCATTAGACCCCTTAAAAAGGATATAATGTTGTATTAAATAATGAGTCACAAAATGTGTACTCGGTTTTGACAAAAGTAACTACAAGCCTCATAAGCCGGATTCTGTTTCTAAACTATCATTTATCTAGCCCCAACATTACTGCTGGAGTCATGCTGCCTACCCTGGAACTCGAACGAGTTGCTCTCAAGCGTTCCTATACGTGGCATTACAGCACCCAAGGTTTACCCTGTAAAACAATTACTTGTCTTACCCGTGAGCTCTTACCTCACGTTTTCACCTTTTCCCCTTGCGAGGTAGTAATTTTCTGTGGCACTTTCTCTGCCCCGCTTGCGCGGGACGCCGGCTATTGACCGGTGGGTTACTCTATGCTGTCCGGACTTTCCTTGGTAATTGCTTACCACGATAGCTCGGGTTTGTAGTCAATGCAAATGTACAACATTTATAAATGATGTTGAATAAGCAGAATACAAGGCAAAAGAATATTTACTCTAAAACTAGGGAGCTGGAAGCAGGAAATTAGTATTGAAAGAAGACCTCGGTGGCGCCATACCCATAAAATTCTGAATATTGATTCACAAAGCTTTTTACACCTTTTTTTACCTTGAGTAACTCATGAATTTCGGCCTTTAATTTACCCTTACCCACTCCATGAATAATAATCATAGATGGCAAATGGTTAAACTGGGCTAGTTCAAACCATTTCTCAAACTCATCCAATTGTATTTGTATGATTTCAGCATTTGTTAAATGACTATGCTGATCTACAATTTTTTCAATATGCAGGTCTATCACAGAACGTGCCGAAGGGATATTTTGCTTGATCTTGGAAACATCATACACCTTGTATCCTGCATTCCTTAAAATATCAATGGTAATGTGATTGTCTTCGGCTTTGTCTGGATAGGTTTCAAATAAAGGATACGAAATGGTTGTTTGACTTTCGGCTTTTAAAGATTCAATGCGTTGGAATAATTGCTTGGGCTTGATTTTAACATTCGTTTCAAAATGGTCTGCTTTTTTCTTATGCGTTTCGGTCAAAGAAAAATCAATGAAAAAACTCAAGCTATCATTCACTGAGGCAAAAGGAATGTCATGAATATAAAAATCGGTAAAAGGGGCGACAGACGATACCAATGAAAAATCAGCAGCACCCGCAAACAATTGAGCGTAATCAAAATTGTAACCAACACGCGTTTTATTAGAAATAAATATTTTTAAACTTTCTACCACTTCGTCATTAAAATCATCTAGCGTGAATTTTGGCACGATATTTAACCAAACCCCTTCGTCTTCCTTACTATCGTTTTTTTGCACCTTTTCTTTAGGAATTTGATCAATATAAATTTTCTTAGGTGCAGCAGGAAATAATTTCTTTTCCGTGAATCTTTTAAAATAAGGGAAATCAATCTGATCCATATAGGCAGGGAACTTTACACCCCTTACCTCAATCATTGCCATGGTGTCGGACATGATTTCGATAATACGACCTTCCTCATTACTCAGTAATACCAATATTTCATCACCCACCTGATACTTCATGATCCACTATTTATTAAGTAAGTGTTTCAAACTTACTGGTATTTATTATTTTTTTGCCAACAAACTTTTCTTACTACCATAAAGCGCATAAAAAACTAAACCAATTGTCATCCATATAAAAAACCACAACCAGCTTACGGGTGGAATTTCGATCATCAAATACAAACAACACATTGCACCCACAACTGGTATCACTGAATACTTTCGAATAAAACTAAACAAGGCTACGATGATCAATATAAAAACAAATACCAAGAACAATATCTCCTGATAACTTTCGGTACCAAATGCACCAAAAGCTTCTTTGATTCTATTTTGTGCAAAATAAATAAATATTGCAGCGAATGCTGGAATAATAAATTGACCATTGATATAAGGTAAGCTAAATGCTTTCTTTTTTACATCCGGCGAAATTCTAGGCAGTACCAATACGCCAAAGCAAACTAGTACAAACGCAAACAAAGTGCCAATACTTGTTAAGTCGGTCATGCGACTAATAGACATGAATAAGGAAGGCACCCCTACAAAAATACCAGTGATGATTGTGGCAAAAGCAGGTGTACCGTATTTTGGATGTACATTAGAAAACTTCTTTGGTAACAAACCATCTCTGCTCATACTCATCCATATTCTTGGTTGTCCTAATTGAAAAACCAATAATACACTCGTGGTAGCTACAACCGCACTAATCGAAATTATATATCCTATTTTATGCAATCCTAGGCGCTCAAAAACAAATGCCAAAGGATCGTCCACTTTTAGTTCAGAATAATTAACCATGCCAGTCAATACCAAGGCAATTAAAATATATAAGACTGTGCAAATAATTAAAGAGTAAATCATACCCTTAGGCAAATCACGTTGTGGATTTTTACATTCCTCTGCAGTTGTAGAAATCGCATCAAAACCGATATAAGCATAGAACACGGCTGACACACCTGCTAACACGCCCTTAAAACCATTTGGCATAAAAGGAACCCAATTGCTAGTATCTACATAAAAAGATCCTAAAATGATTACAAAAATGATCACTATAATTTTAAAGATGACCATTAAGTTGGTGCTTCTTTTACTTTCTTTAATACCTCTGTACACCAACATCGTAATAAGTACCACAATTACTAGCGCAGGGATATTTAAAATCACTCTCCAATTACCAATCATCGGCGCATTAGTGATTGCATCATAACCAATACGCGCTAACTTGCTAAATGTAGCTTGTGTGCCACCGCTAGCCAAATGTGCCATTGCTTCGTCGTAACCTTGTTGTGCTTGTTCAAAATTTGTGCTAAGCCATCCTGGCAAATGAATATGAAACCCTTCTAATAAATTTACAAAATACCCACTCCAACTAATTGCAACCACAATATTGCCAATCGCATATTCTAATATAAGCGCCCATCCAATGATCCACGCTACTACTTCGCCAAAAGTTACATATGCATAAGTATACGCGCTACCGGCTATAGGAACACGACTTGCAAATTCGGCATAACACAATGCACTAAATCCACAAGTAATGGCTGTGATTACAAATAATAAAGAGATGCCTGGTCCGCCATGAAAAGCTGCTGTACCAATGGTTGAAAAAATACCAGCACCGACAACGGCCGCAATCCCCATAAAAGTCAAATCCTTTACGCCTAAGACGCGTTTCATTCCACTTGCACTATGACCATCACTCATGCCCGCTTCTGCGTCTTGGACAATTTTTTCGATCGATTTTTTTCTGAATAAATTCATCATCAGGTAGGGATTATTGATTTCGATTCATTAAATAATTAGCCAAAGCAATAAGTGGCTCTTTCCGAGTGGACACTACTGCGATTGCTTCTAAATGCTCAAATGCTTTTTGTAAATACTGTGCTTTTAAATTTTCCGCCCAATCGCCAACTCCACAGTCTGTAAATATTTGTAATACCTGCTCCACTTTATCTGCAGGATTGCTATTCAATAAAATATTCAGTTGCTCTTTTTGTGCAGGATTAGCAACCGCTAGTGTATGTAATAATAAAAAGGTTTTTTTATTTTGTTTGATGTCTCCTCCTGGCTCTTTTCCAAATATAGCAGCATCCCCAAATGCATCTAAATAATCGTCCTGTATTTGAAATGCAATCCCAATGTTTTTTCCAAATTCATATAAATGTGATCGGTTGCCTTTTCCGGCGCCACCCACAATCGCGCCCATTTCTAAACTCGCTGCTAATAACACAGAAGTTTTTAAAGTAATCATCTGGATATAGTCTTCCATACTCACGTTGTCCATTTTGGAATAATCCATATCCAATTGCTGACCCTCGCAAACTTCTTTTGCAGTTTGATTAAACAACTGAAGTATTGCCGACAAATGTTGTGGTTGAATTCTTTGCAAATATTCGTAAGCGCGAATAAGCATTACATCCCCTACTAGTAAAGCAGTGCTTGCATCATATTTAATATGCACTGTTTCTTTACCACGGCGTAAACTCGCTTCGTCCATCATGTCATCATGCACTAAGGTGAAGTTGTGAAATAATTCTACAGCCCCTGCTAAATGAAAAGCATCTTGACTAAGTTCACTAAATAATTCATTGCCTAATAAACACAATACGGGCCTTATTCTTTTGCCCCCGATATTGAGGAAATACTCACCTGGCTCATATAAAGTTGCAGGGCTTGTTGGGAAACGAGGCGCTTCGAATCCTTGATTGAATTGTATCGATAATTCTTGGAAACTATACATACTACAAACCTAACCAAATTTTAGCATTTTATAAACAGTTGCTTTGAGTGAATTACCCTTAAATTTGTGTTCCCCCAATTTAGAAAAAATGAAACTAAAGCAAGTTGTTACAATCCTTTTAACTGTCTTGGTTTTTCAAACAGGATTTGCTCAAGATTATACGCTTGACGCACCTAAAAAGCTAAACGAAGCATACACGAGCCCATATAGTAAGGCGATTGGTGTTAAAATGTACCCAAGTGCTATATCGTACAAACAATTCATCAGGTCCAATAAGGCAATTGAAGCTTTGGGATATTTTACATTGGATGGCTTACGCGCAACATTACTATATGAGAAATATGCTACAATAGATGGCGTGGACAATTTGGCGTGGTATGTAGGATATGGAGGACATATTGGAATTTGGAGTGAGGAATGGAAAAAAAATAATCCAAATCATACTTCTGGCATTGCATTAGGAGTAGACGGTATATTAGGACTTGATTACAAATTAAAAGGTGCTCCATTAGACCTTAGTATTGACTGGCAACCCTCATTTAACTTTGTAGGAAGTAGTTATTTTGAAAGTGGCTGGGCAGGTATTGGTATTAGATATACTTTTAAATAAGTGACCCAAAATTCCGCCAAAAAAAAGAGCATTTTATTATCCGCGGTTCAAACTAAATAAAGAATCTACAAATTCATTTTTATCAAATAAAACTAAGTCTTTTATTTGTTCTCCTACACCAATATATTTAACAGGAATTTTACACTGATGCGCGATAGCCAATACCACACCGCCTTTAGCGGTACCATCTAACTTTGTAATAGCTAATGCGTTCACATTGGTCACTGCCATAAATTGCTTTGCTTGTTCTAATGCATTTTGTCCAGTGGATCCATCTAACACTAATAAAACTTCGTGGGGTGCATCAGGTAATTGCTTTTGTATTACACGTTTAATTTTATTGAGCTCATCCATTAAATGTGCTTTATTATGTAAACGACCCGCTGTGTCTATTAATACGACATCTGCATTTTTTGCGATGGCGGACTGAATGGTATCAAATGCAACCGCACTTGGATCGGAGCCCATATTTTGCTTCACAATGGCAACGCCTACTCTTTCACTCCAAATAGTTAATTGATCAACTGCTGCGGCTCTGAATGTGTCTGCTGCGCCTAATATTACTTCGTTTCCGGCTTCCTTATAGTGATGTGCTAATTTCCCGATAGTGGTTGTTTTACCAACACCATTTACGCCAACTACTAATATCACATATGGCTTTTTATTAGCAGGAGGATTGAACCCGATTTGATCCATGGGCGCATCCACCAATAAATTGGCAATCTCGTCATGTAAAATGGTATTGAGTTCCGAAGTTGATAGGTATTTATCCTTTTTTACCCTTTCTTGGATCTTTTCAATAATCGCTAAAGTGGTGTCCACTCCTACGTCTGCTCCTATTAATGCTTCCTCTAATTGGTCTAAAACGTCATCATCCACCGATGTTTTTCCAATAATTACCTTAGATATACGCTCAAAAAAGCCTTGTTTGGTTTTTTCTAATCCTTGATCTAATGTTTCTTTTTCTTTTTTTCCGAATAATTTTCCTAAAAAACTCATACTGCAAATTTACTTAAATATGGAATACAGATTGAAAGTAGCTATTTTATTTAAACCGAGTGCTTCCCTATCTAGTCTATACTAATAAAAACATTGGATAAACAAAAAAAGCTCTCCCGGTAAGGGAAAGCTTTGAATTAGTTTAATGCGATTGTAGACAAACTAATAATAATACGCTAATGCGAAATACTATTTGCTAGCTAAAAAATCCTTCACAAGGTCTTTGTGAATAATAGACTCTTTAAAAGTATACGCTCCTGTTTTAGGGCTACGTATTGCTTTGATTACTTTTGTCCAGTTTTTGGCCTCGGCAGAAGCCTTAAGATCCTTTACTTTCGCGTTTTTTGAAGCTGCTTTTGCCATGATTATTTAATTTCTTTGTGAACAGTTACTTTTTTCAAAATTGAATTATACTTTTTGAACTCCAAACGATCTGGAGTATTCTTTTTGTTCTTAGTTG
>CALPKD020000066.1 GCA_943324055.2 Chitinophaga pinensis | reverse complement strand
CCTTCCCCAAAAACCACCTGATCCAATTGCAATCTTACTTTGCTTTACATTATAATCATCTGGTTTCCTACTTTTTTTTGCACCCGCTGCAACCGCTGATTTTTTATTTTGACCACAATCATATTCCTTTCCAACCATGCTATAGATTCGGGTACTTTGGTAACATTCAAACACATTGTTGAATATATAAGGTACAGCATATCGAACCGTACCAAAGCAGATTGCCCAAATCCCTATGACCAAAAGAATATTACTTTTATTTCTTTTAAATCTTTGCATTAAGTATAAAATGACAATCCCTCCAACAACACTTAATATAATGGCTAATATTACTGGCTCTAATAGCAGGGTAGCAATTACTAATATAGCAAATGATAACAGGACAATTAAAATGGCTGGAGGTAATCCTTCTCGGTACATTGCAAAAATAAAAGCGCTATAAACTAATGCCAGTCCCATCTCGTGTTGCATGATGGATAATATTGCGGGTAATGCAATCATGATGCCAGCGATTAAATGCGATTTGAGTTTAGAGAAGTCCGTATCAGGCTTTGAAATAAACTTGGCTAATATTAATGCGGTAAATATTTTACATAATTCAGCAGGTTGTAAATTAAATCCTGCAGCAATAGGTATCCAGCTCTTTGATCCATTAATTTCTTTCCCTAACACAAAAGTGGCTAACATGAGTAATATGCCTGCAGCATAAGATACATTTGCTAGTGCAGTAAATACTTTGCTATCCATTAACAAAATAAATATGCCAATGAAGCTACAAAATATTGCAAAATAAAATTGTTTGCTGTAATTGGTTTTAGCATTGATGAAGGAATTACTCCAATTTGCATTTGGGTTATACTCCACCATGAAAATACATAATATGCCAACCGTTACCATCAAAAAGTAAAGTAGGATCACTGCTAAATCAGTGCCCTTTGAGAAATTATTTTGATTAGTGTTTGGTGACATTTAGGTTAGCTGGTATCTTTTTTTTCTTTAGTTTAGAAGGCAGGTTGCCTGCTTTATTTGCTTTTGGAGTAATTGGAGGAATGGCGGGTCCTTTTGCTTTTGAGGTATCTATCCTTGCTGTATCTTTTTTAAGGGTATCTACCTTATTCATTTTAGGGGTAGCTTCTGACGATACCATCTCCATATCCCAAACGTCTGCTAATTCATCATTATTGTATTCAAGAGGAGTTAAATAGGCAGATTTATCGTGGCGTGAATACCAATCTTTTATAGCTTGTGGCAATAAGTCCACTTTTGATAAGTTGTCGGCTTTTAATTGGCTCTCCTTGGAAAGGGTATCATTTAAGTATTTTTCCATCATTAAGGCTGCAATCGGTCCTGCCCAAGTGGCACCATATCCTGCATTCTCTACGATTACAGCAACTGCAATTTTAGGATTGTCCTTTGGTGCGAAACAAACAAATAGAGAGTGATTTTTCCCGTGAGGGTTTTGGGCCGTCCCTGTTTTTGCACAATATTCAATCCCAGGAATTTTAATCCCAGCAGCAGTCCCAATAACAGTTACATCATGCATTCCCTCCTTGATCGTTTGAAAATATTCCTTAGGAATATTAGTTACTTTTTGTTTTTTTCTAAAACTTTCTAGTATCGCTGCATCGTCCTCGTTTTCATTTTCCACACTGTCTACAAAATGGGGAGTGTAATAATATCCTTCATTTGCAATCAATGCCATACTATTTGCCAATTGCAATGGAGTGGCGGTCATTCTATCCTGTCCAATACCTAAGGTTAACATATAGCAACTATTCCAATAACGCGGATTTCCAAAGTCCTTATTATATTTAGCAGTATCAGGAATATTGGCTTTGTTTTCACTCGGTAAATCAATACCTAGTTTGCGTCCAAATCCAAAGCTATTCATGTATTCCTTCCACTTTAAATAACCTGTTTTAGCATTATTGTACTTAGGATTGTCAATAGCCATTCTAAATACTTGTAAAAAATAGGAGTTGCAAGAATTGGCCAATGCCAATTGCAGGTTGGCAGCGTGTCCCGGGTTATGGTGTTCACATTTCCGAGGATCTCCACAAGCCGAATAGGAACCATAGCAGTTATAACCATAATTAGGAGTAATCAGCCCTTCGTCTAATGCAATCAATGCGCCAAGCGGTTTGAATGTGGACCCTGGAGGGTATTGACCTTTAATAGCACGGTTATAGATTGGGCGTGATGTATCCATTAATAATCGGCCAATCGTTTTTCGTCTTTTGTTACCCGTCAATAAATTTGGATTGTACCCTGGGCTCGAAGCCATTGCGATCACGCCACCCGTTTTTATATTAATTGCAACTGCACTTCCAACTTTATTGGTTAATACTTTTTCTGCTAATTGTTGCACTTCCACATCCATGCTCGTGTATAAATTTTTACCTGCAATAGCCACCGTATCAAACTCTCCTTTTTCATAAGCACCTTGTATCCTTCCTTTATTATCTCTTAGGAATCTTTTTACCCCGCGTTGCCCCATTAAGATTTCCTCATATTGTTTTTCCAAGCCAGTCATCCCGGCATAATCTCCCATTTCATATCCTTCTGATTCATGCTTTTGCAAAAAGTTCACGTCTACTTCTGCAACATAGCCTAGCACGTGTGCTGCAGTATTATAAGGGTAACTTCTAATGGAACGTTCGGACAAAGAAAATCCAGGAAAACGATATAGGTTCTCATTTAACTGCGCATATAATTCTGGCGAAAGGAATGGCTCAAATACACCTGCCTTTACTCTTGTATTTTTTATGATTACTTCAATCATTCGTTTGCTAAACTCTTGCTTATCAATTTTAAGGATTTCACAAAGGGTATTAGTGTCAATATTTTTTGCCTCATTTGGAATGACTACTAAGTCGTAACTAATACTATTCTCAAGTAATGCTCTTTTTTTTCTGTCGTAAATAATGCCTCGGTCAGGGTATACAATTTTTCGATAAATCGCATTGTTGTCTGCCGCCAATTTATATTTATTAGACACAATCTGCAATCCAACAAGTTGACCAACGATAAGCAGAAAGATAATGCCTATGATGATTTGTATAATACCCCCTCGGTTAGAATTGTACACTGACATGAATTATCTTTTTAGCTTTCTTCTGTTCATGACTAATTCTGCCAATGTAATTAATAGCACACTCATTAAGGTAGTGGCAATCACTTTTCCTAAAAAGTAAGTAAAACTTCCAAACTGCAACCATTCCAATAGTACAAGATAAAAATTATGTATAAAGGTGAGTGTGAAAACATAAAAGCCATAAGGCCCCCATCCCATGGATCCAATACTAGGCTCCTTATTTATTTCCTCAGATGCTTCTTGAGCTAATAGTAAATTTAAAACAGTAGGCCTTAAGTAGCCAAGCAAAGTGCAGGCTGCGGCATGTAAGCCTGGCGTATTCATAAAAAGATCTAAACTATAACCTAATGTAAATCCTAAAAATGTCATAGCTAAACGACTCGTGCCAATGGGTAACCACAATAAAAATATAAAATATAGATAGGGCGTGATAAATTGATGCAACGGAGGCACTTCATTCAAGATGATGATTTGTATCAACAAGAACAAAATAAAACGAACGATATTTTTTAACAAACTATTCATTGCTTGGTGCGTTTTTTTCTACACTTTGTTGTTCCCCCATTCTTTTATTTTCAACTAAGTACACATATTCTAAATTGAAAAAATTAGTAGCTGATTTCACACTTAAGGTTAAGAAGTTGCTAGATGGGTCCTTGGTTACACTCACTACACGACCTATCATTAATTGTGCAGGAAAATTAGCAGAGTAGGGGCTTGTTAATACAGAATCCCCAATTTTAGGTGCAGCACTCTTTGAAATGTTTTTCAACGTCAACATATTTGGGTCGTCGCCATCCCATTCAATACTACCTGCAACCTTATCTCTTTTTAGAATTGCACTTACTTTGCTATTACGATGCAATAAACTCATTATTTTACTGTAGCTATCATTCACTTCGACAACTACTCCAACAATCGTCCCATCGGGGCTAATGGCTGCCATATCCTTTTTAATCCCTTGTAATGCACCACGTTCTATGGTAATATAATTTTTCTGAAGTGTGAAAGTGTTGCCCACCACTTTAGCAGGGTAATAATAAAACTTTCTTATTTTCTCTAAGCTGTCTTTTCTGAAAACTAAACTACCTTCTTTTATAGTAGTATCAATTGGAACAAAATCTTGCGCTAACTGATTTCTTAATGCAACGTTTTCTGCGACTAGTTTTGCGTTGGTTTCTTTTAAAGTAAAAAAGTATGCCCAGTTATTATAATGGCTATTTATTTTTCCAGTGACTTGGTTGCTCCAACCACCAAAAAAAGTCTCATGAGTTTTGCTATACGAAGACAACATCACAAGTGAAACTATTTGAAGTATCAAGAAGGTAAAAAAAGTAAAGTTATGTCGTATGAACCCAATGATGTTCTTCAAGAATGATCAACTTTATGCTGTAGGCGAATTAAATAAATAGTTTTGATTCAAGACTACCTCATGATAAAAGGGAAACGTTGATAGTTCTTTAACGCGATACCCGTACCGCGCACAACACTTTTCAATGGATCCTCTGCAATATGAACAGGTAACTTAATTTTAGCACTCAATCTTTTATCTAAGCCGCGTAACAAAGAACCACCACCAGTGATATATAAACCACGACGATAGATATCTGCAGCTAACTCTGGAGGGGTTGTCTCCAAAGCCTTTAGGATGGCTTCTTCTATTTTAAAAATACTTTTATCCAATGCTTCTGCTACCTCTTGGTAAGAAACCATAATTTGTTTTGGAATACCTGTTACCAAATCTCTACCATTTACTGGCATGTCATCAGGAGGGTTGTCTAAATCTTTTAATGCAGCACCTACATGAATTTTAATTTGTTCTGCAGTGCGCTCTCCAACTAATAAACTATGATAGCGTCTCAATGCTTCCATTATATCTGCTGTGAATTCGTCACCACCAATACGGATACTTTGATCACACACAATACCTGCTAATGCAATGACTGTTATGCCAGTGGTACCACCTCCGATATCGATGATCATATTTCCAACTGGTTCTTCTACATCTATGCCAATACCTAAAGCTGCAGCCATCGGTTCATGAATCATATACACTTCCTTTGCCCCTGCTTGTTCGGCACTATCTCTCACCGCTCTTTTCTCCACTTCGGTAATAGAAGATGGAATACAAATTACCATTCTCCAACTTGGAGGAAATAATGGCTTCTTTGGATAAATCATTTTCATCAACTCACGAATCATTAATTCAGCAGCATTAAAGTCGGCGATAACTCCGTCTTTTAATGGGCGAATGGTTCTGATGCTTTCGTGCGTTTTTTCATGCATCAACAAAGCTTTTTTACCCACACCCAAAACTTCCTTCATGTTATTCCTGTTTAAGGCAATAATTGAAGGCTCGTTTACGACTACTTCGTCGTTATGTATGATTAGGGTATTTGCTGTACCTAAGTCCATTGCAATTTCTTGCGTAAAAAAATTAAATAATCCCATTATACGAAAGTGTTTTAAAGTTCAAGTTGAATGATGCAAAATTCATCTAAAATCCTTGAACTACAAAGCTTTTTATGAATTAATCAAGTGCTTGTTTTTTTAAAAACTTTTACTGGAACTCGTAGCCAATATCTTTTCTGAAATTCATGCCTTCAAAATGAATGTGGGACAAAGTGTTTTGTGCCTTATTTACGGCGTCCTGGATAGTTGCGCCTTGGGCTGTCACTGTTAAAACCCTTCCCCCCTTTGTAACAATTTCATTCTCCTTTAATCCCGTACCAGCTTGAAATACAAGGGTATCCGGCATATTGTGTGTGGCTTCGATTCCGCTAATTGGGAAATCCTTTTTATAGGCTCCAGGATACCCACCGCTAACCGCCATTAAGGTTGCATAAGCGCCTTCATTGTATTCAATATTTACGTCAGCCAAAGTTCCATTATCCACTGCTGCAAGTAAACTTACTAAATCGGTCTGAAGTCGCGGTAGAATTACCTCTGTTTCGGGGTCGCCCAAACGACAATTGTATTCTATGACATAAGGCTCACCTCCACAATTCATTAAGCCAAAAAATACGAACCCCTTGTAAATCAATCCCTCTGAATGTATTCCTTTAATGGTAGGTTCAATAATCCTTGACACTACCTTGGCCATAAAAGCCTCATCCATAAAAGGAACGGGGCTTACACATCCCATTCCGCCGGTATTTAATCCTGTATCGCCTTCCCCGATTCGCTTGTAATCCTTTGCATGTCCAAAGACTTGATAAGATTTGCCATCTGTCAAAGCAAAAATACTCACTTCAATGCCAGCTAAGAACTGCTCTATCACTACTTTATCACTCGCTGCCCCAAACTGTTTATTTTGAATCATTTCTTCAAAGCTGGTCAATGCTTCGAGATGTGTTTGCGCAATAATGACTCCTTTCCCTGCCGCTAACCCGTCTGCTTTTAAAACAATGGGTAAAGGATGATTGCTTATATAGGTCTTGCCTTTCTCGTAATTTTCGGCTGTAAATTCGGCATAGTGCGCAGTTGGAATCTTGTGCCTTTGCATAAAATGTTTACTAAAGGCCTTGCTTCCCTCCAATTGTGCTGCATTTGCCGAAGGTCCAATGATATTGACATGTTGTGTAGCAGGGTCATTGACAAAAAAGTCATAAATCCCTTTTACGAGTGGTTCTTCTGGCCCAACTACAACCATCTCAATTTGGTTGTCTATCACACATTTTTTTAGGGCTTCGAAATCGGTCACTTCGATAGCAATATTGGTTCCAATGTTTGCGGTACCAGGGTTTCCGGGCGCTATGAAAATTTGGTCTGCTTGATGACTTTTTGCCATTTTCCAGGCTAAAGCATGTTCTCTTCCTCCACTTCCGATCAGTAAAATATTCATAATTAAGGGTAT
>CALPKD020000065.1 GCA_943324055.2 Chitinophaga pinensis | reverse complement strand
GTTTTATTTACAGTGTATTTAAGTTTTGCACCTAAAGCATCTGTAACTTTTAAAATATTATCTCCTAAACCATTGTCTGTTTTTTCTTCCGCTAATTTATCAATCATTGCAGGACTAAGGCTTCTGCCCATTGCACTTCCATCAGGATATCCTGCATTTTTTGTAGTACTATGTTCGTTCTCATCCAACTGTAACCATAAATAAGTTAACACATCAGGAGAGTTGTTGAAATAAGTAACTGTTTCAGCACCATGTAGCATTAAATTTTTCTCATCTACTGTTGCTTTAATATCGTAATCAGCACGTTGTTGCCAATACTTTGGTCCTGGCGCTCCACTTGCAGTACGATACTCATTTGGAGTAGCTAAAATTGTTCCCAACTGCTCAAATTTGTTTCCGTGATTTGAGGTAGGGTTGTTGCGGATATCTTGTGCAATGATTACTGAGAATGAACTCAATAAAAATAATCCGAGGGTTAATAATTTCTTCATGTAATTTTTGTTTCAATTAAATAAGGGGTAATACTCGATCCAAAACCATATTCAGCGCTAAGGCAATTGCTAGACCAGATCCTATCTGTAAATAGCGTTTTCTTGACACTTTCAATGCTGATACGAATATAATTGAAATAATTAAAATTATTACAACAATCAGGAGCTGTCCAACCTCTAATCCTAAATTAAAGGAAAACAGCGGGCCAAATATGGACTCTTCCTTGCCTAGTAGGCTTTTTAGGTAGTAACTAAAGCCTAGGCCGTGGATTAAGCCAAAAAACAAGGCTAAAAAGTAAATTAAGGGGTATTTCGCCTTGAATTCGAAATCCTTCACCCAAAAATTGGACAAGGCGGTCAATAAAATGGTTATTGGAATCAAAATTTCGATCAAAGTTGTAGGGAAATTCACCCAATTCAACGTACTAAGTGCCAAAGTAATCGAATGTCCTATTGTAAAGGCAGTAATGAGTACCAACAGTTTTTTCCAGTCAGACCAGATATACCTGAGCGTCAATGCCATTACAAATAAGATATGATCCGATCCTCCCCAATCAATGATATGCCTAAACCCTAAATGCAAATAGATCCCTAACTCATCCATAAATTCAATTTTAATTATGTTAAATTAATCAAGACCTTTGTAACCGACAAATAATAACCTATGACCCTTATTAGCATTAAACCATTGATGACTGCCCTAATCGCATTAATGCACCCTTTTTTTATATCTGTAATTGAGATCAATCATAATGAAAAGGAAGCGACCCTTGAGATAAGTGTACGCACATTTACGGATGATCTTGAAAAAATGATTTCAAAAGAATACAATGTTCAACTGGACCTTTCCTTGCCTAAACAAAAGGAAAAAGCAGATGAATTAATTAAGCAATATATGCAAAAGAAATTGGCACTCACCACCAATGGTGCTAAGTCCAATATTGAATACGTTGGTTTTGAAATACAAAAAGAAAGTACCTGGAGTTATTTTGAAGTCAAAAACGTAAACCAACTTAAACAGTTAAATGTTTTTTGCGAAGTACTATTTGGAATTAACCCTCAGCAAATAAATATCATTCACGTAAAAACGAATGGGGTACGAAAAAGCTTTGAATTGGCAACGCCAAAAAACACCACTCAGTTTAATTTTTAAACTTCACAATAATTTTGAGCTTTAAACAAACTGAGGCCCCTGCCATTTAATAAATATTTTTGAAGAAATATATCCTACCATTAATCCTATGCAGGTTCCTGCAACCACATCCAAAGGATAATGAACGCCAACATACACTTGAGCGTAGGAGATAATACCGGCCCACACGAAAAACAAAGAAGTATACTTTTTAAACAAAGGTTGCAAGGTCATAAAAATAAACATTGCCAATCCGAAATGATTCGCAGCGTGAGAGGAGGTAAAACTAAAGCTACTAGGACAACGATCTAACAAGAATCTGGCTTGATGCATAATTAAAGGATCAGAGCAAGGTCTTAAACGGTGCACAAATGGCTTAAAAAAATTACTACTTAGCTGATCTGTTACTGATACATTAATAATAACCATCACAATCCATTTCCATGCATTTACACCTTTCTTAATAAATAGGTAGGCTAATAAGGCCACATAAAAAGGGATCCAATTGTTTGAATTTCTAAACCAAGGCAATACGCGATCTAAAAAAGCATTGGTCCATTGTCCGTTTAAAACACTAAATAAGGCTTGATCCTTAGCCAATAAAGCGGTCCAAAAGTCTTGTATCATCCCATAAAGATACAAGGAAGTGTAAAAAAATAAAGTAAATTTGCAAATCCGATTTTTAAAGCAAAAAAGCTACTATGTCACTTATAAAAAGCATTTCTGGATTTAGAGGCACCATTGGCGGCAAACCAAATGAGAACCTAACCCCTATTGATATTGTCAAATTTGCCTCTGCCTACGGAAGCTGGTTAAAGTCAAAAGGACCAGGCCGTAAAAAGGTGATTGTGGGAAGGGATGGCAGAATAAGCGGCCCAATGGTGGAATCCTTGGTAGAACAAAGCCTATTGGCATTAGGAATTGATGTAATTCATTTAGGGCTAAGTACGACCCCTACAGTTGAAATGGCAGTGGTTTTTGAAAAAGCGGATGGGGGTATCATTATCACAGCCAGTCATAACCCTAAACAATGGAATGCGCTTAAACTATTAAATGAGAAAGGAGAATTTGTGAGTGGCGACGAAGGGAAAACTATTTTAACACTTGCTGCAAATGAAGATTTTAATTATGCAAATATTGACGAAGTGGGTACACTTATTTCAAATGCCGATAGTTTAGACAAACATATACAAGCAATATTAGCGTATCCATTAATTGATATTGCTGCAATTAAAGTCGCCAACTTTCAGGTGGTGGTAGATGCCATTAACAGCTCAGGCGCATTTTCGGTACCCGCCTTATTGAATGCAATTGGGGTATCTAATATCCGAGTCCTCAATGGGGAAATGACCGGCGATTTTGCACATAATCCAGAACCCTTAAAAGAGCACTTAACTGAATTATGTAATACTGTAGTAAGCGAAAAGGCCCACCTTGGCATTGCTGTTGACCCAGACGTAGATCGTTTGTGTTTTGTATGTGAGGATGGCGAATTATTTGGGGAAGAATATACCTTAGTTGCGGTTGCAGACTTTATTTTACAAAATAAGAAAGGTGCTACAGTGAGTAATCTTTCATCAACAAGAGCATTAAGAGATGTGACCGAAAAATATGGCTGTAGTTATTTTGCAAGTGCAGTGGGAGAAGTGAACGTGGTGACAAAAATGAAAAATGAAAACGCAGTTATTGGCGGAGAAGGCAATGGCGGTATTATTGTGCCTGATTTACATTATGGAAGAGACGCCCTCATTGGCATTGCATTGTTCTTGACCCATTTGGCAAAATCTAAAATGACCGCTTCGGCATTAAGAGCTAGCTACCCTGCTTATTTTATGAGTAAGAAGAAGATGGATTTGGATGCAAATATTTCCTTAGAAAAAATATTCACCACATTGGAAGCTAAATTTAGTGCCTACCCAATCAATAAGGAAGATGGTTTCAAAATTGATTTTGAAAATGAATGGGTACATTTGAGGTCAAGTAATACAGAACCGATTATCCGAATTTACACCGAAGCACACTCTCAATCTGCAGCGGACAAGCTTGCAGAGGAGATTATCGCTATTATTGGAACAATTAAGTAATTTAGCCCCTATGGAAAGAATTTATTTAGATAACGCCGCGACCACTTCACTCGACCCGCAAGTATTAGAAGCAATGATGCCATTTTTTACTGAAAAGTTTGGTAACCCTTCCTCTATTTACAGTTATGGCAGAGAAACGAGAATGGCTGTAGAGCAAGCGAGAAAATCGGTTGCTAAAAACTTAGGCGCGCGTCCGTCAGAAATATTTTTCACAAGTGGTGGCACCGAAAGTAGCAATACCGTATTGCATGCTGCTGTGTATGATTTAGGGTGCAAGCATATCATTACTTCCCCAATTGAGCACCATGCGACTTTACATACTGTTGAATTCCTAGCAAAGACTGCTGGAGTAGAAGTAAGCTATGTGCAAATTTTACCAAGTGGGCATATTGATACCGTTCACTTAGCAAATTTACTTGCCAGCAATCCAAATAAAACAATTGTAAGCATTATGCATGCTAACAATGAGATTGGCAATATGATTGACTTGCATGTGGTGGGAGCGATATGTAAATCGCACAATGCATACTTTCATAGTGATACTGTTCAAACAGTGGGTCACTTTCCTTTTGAATTAAGTAAAACACCTGTTGATTTTATTACCGGTGCCGGTCACAAGTTTCACGGCCCAAAAGGAGTTGGTATTTTGTATATCAATGAAAATATAAAAATAAGTCCAATGTTACACGGCGGCGCGCAGGAACGAAACATGCGCGCAGGTACAGAAAATGTATACGGAATTGTAGGATTTGCCAAAGCCCTAGAATTGACAATTGAATCTCATGAAAAAGATAGTGCGTATATAATGTCTTTGAAAAAATATATGTATGAGCAACTTATCCAACAGATCCCAGGTATCAGCTTTAATGGAGCTGTTTTCGGAGATAGTTTATATACTTTATTAAGTGTAAATTTCCCTAAGAATGAAAAGACAGAAATGATTTTATTCAACTTGGACATTCAACAAGTTTGTGTTAGCGGAGGAAGCGCTTGTTCAAGTGGAGCACAACAAGGGTCCCATGTAATCAGAGCTTTAAATAAAGGGAATGACATTGCAACCATCCGATTCTCTTTCTCAAAATTAAATACTACCCTAGAAATAGATAAGGTGGTAAGCATCCTTACCACCTTATTGTAAACCACCTTTTTGGCTGTTTAATACTACTGAAACTTACTTTGCTTTTACAGCAAAGTCTTGTTGCATTTTTTCAATGGCGCCAGTCAATTGGTAGCAGGTTAATGCATCTTGTACAAATGATATTTGTCTGCCTACTAAATTGTTAGGTTTATTTTGATATGCATTTTCAGCATTCATCATAAACTGATCATCTGACATAGGCTCACCCAATGATTTATAATATACTATCTGTTGTTTTAAATCCTTTAAGATAGATGTTGAAATTTTCTTAGCTAAATTCAATTCGCCTGATGCATAACAAGCTTGCAAATATAAGTAAGAGAAATAATTATGTTGATTGCCTCTGTTAGAAGTCATTCCATAAGGGAAACTTTTCTCATTGGTTTCGCTATCCATCTTCCTCAATACTTGTTGAGCACTATCTTTCTTACCTTCTGCAACTAATGCTTGTGCAATTTGAGCAATTGTCAAACGAGTCGAATTTAAATGGCGACGATTTTCCTCATCAAAATACACATTTGGATTTTTCGCATTCCCGAAAGTGAACTTTGTCATCACGTTCTTATAAGCAATATCGGTGCTAACTGATTTGCCTTCCATCGGAACTAGTTGATAAGACATCCCTGTTTGCGTTACATATTTATCCAAGCCCATTTCTTTTAGCTCCTGTGTCGAAGTAAAGCAGACAGGTCTTTTAAATTGGCTAGTAGCAATAATCGCATAAATCGCCAACTCATTTTTTAACATGTATTGTCGGTTTGGATTAAAGTCAATCAATAACTCATTTAAGATATTATCCGTTGGTTTTGCAATTCCTGACGCAATAGCGTTTGCCTTATTAACCGGAAGTCTGAACTTATGGGTAGGGAATATATTCACTGGTCCTTCTTGTGTGGATGCAGTGTATTTGCCCGAAGGATCTGCAACTACATATCTTAAAACAGAATCTAAGTCATGGTAATTCGCCTCTCCGTATTCAGGCAAAGCATTATAATAAGCAGCATTTAGTTTATTGCCTGAAACTTGTTCTTCCGTAAATATGACATCGAACTTATCACTTTGGTTCACTTTGTAACGTAGTTCCTTCATGTACCAATCAGAACCCAATAAACTATTTACAACCACTCTCACGTCAGGACGAATCCCTTCCACTTCCTGGGCATACCATAATGGATACGTGTCATTGTCACCGAATGAAAATAGAATTGCATTTGGTGGACAGCTTTCAAGATAGTTTCTAGCTAAGTCGCGTGGCAATGTTTTTTGACTTCGATCATGGTCATCCCATTCTTGCTGAGCCATTAAAGCAGGTACTGCTAAAAAGCAAATTACTGTCGCAATCACTGCCGCAATTCGTTGTGTCATCCATTTTTTAAACCAATCCGCAATTTGCAATACACCCAACCCAATCCAAATTGCAAACGCGTAAAAAGAGCCTACATAAGCATAGTCACGTTCACGTGGCTGCAAAGTGACCTGATTTAAATAGATCACAATAGCGATACCTGTAAAAAAGAACAATAAGCCTGTAACCACAAAATCCTTTTTTGTGTGTTGGTATTGAAATATAAATCCAATGATGCCTAAAATAAAAGGCAACATGAATAAACTATTATGTGCTTTATTTTGAGTATGAATACTGTCAGGTAATTTAGATGCATCCCCAAAGAACGCATTGTCAATAAACGAAATGCCTGTACTAAAATTACCATCCCGTACATTGCCAAATCCTTGTAAATCATTTTCCTTGCCTGCGAAATTCCATAGGAAATAACGCAAGTACATGAAACCAAATTGATAATTGGTAAAATATTTAATATTATCTCTCAAGGTGGGTGCTTCTCCATCCACTACGCCAGCAAATGCCTTGTAAGAATCCATTTGACCTCTCTCGTTTTCACCATCCCACATTCTTGGGAATAAATGCGCCGAAGGTGCACTACTCCATTCACGTTTGTAATTTTTCCCCGCTAATTCATACTTGTCATGTGACTTTACATATTGGTCACCTGCTTCTACATTATCCACCTTGTCTACATAATCAGGTCCGTATAAAATAGGCCAATCTCCATATTGCTCTCTGCCAAGATATCCAACTAAAGTAACTGGATTGTCTACATTATACATATCCACCGAAGGATCTGCATTAGATCGGATGACTGTTGT
>CALPKD020000064.1 GCA_943324055.2 Chitinophaga pinensis | reverse complement strand
TTTGTCTTGCTCCACCCATCACTCCTGCAATAGAATTCGCTGTTGCCAATCCTAAATCATTATGACAGTGGCAGGATAAAACTGCTTTTTCAATTCCTTTTACATTGTTGACCAAGTATTCCATTTTTTCCTGGTACTGATATGGTAAACAATATCCTGTAGTGTCCGGTATGTTTAAGGTAGTGGCGCCTGCTTTAATAACGGCCTCTATCACTCTTGCTAAATATTCATTGTCGGTTCGACCTGCATCCTCAGCGTAGAATTCTACGTCGTCGGTATATTTTCGTGCAGTGGTTACCGCTTTTACAGCGCGTTCAATAATTTCCTCACGGGTTGAATTGAATTTGTACTTGATATGTAAATCGGAAGTACCGATCCCAGTATGTATTCTAAAACGTTCGGCGGGTTTTAAAGCTTCGGCTGCTACTTCGATATCGTTTTGTACCGCACGTGTCAAACCACAGATCACTGTCTTTTTTAATGTTTTTGCAATCAGATTCACCGATTCAAAATCACCTGGGCTGGACACCGGGAAGCCAGCTTCCAATATATCCACGCCTAGTTCCTCCAGTTTTAAGGCCAGTGCTAGTTTTTCGTTGGTATTTAGCTTACAGCCAGGGACTTGTTCCCCGTCTCTTAGGGTAGTGTCAAAAATGTAGACCTTTTCGCTCATCGTAATACGTTTTTTTTATATTTCTGAGGCTATTTTTAATGTTTTTGGCAAGAACATTATGCAAGCATCTCGTTGATTCTGAATCGTTTATAGATACAAAACGGGCTTTAAGCCCGTTTATTGTTCAAATTTACCCAATATGGACTAGTATTTTACGTCATTTTTATGGCTATTTTACAATGTGTAAGGTGTTAAAATTTTGATTAAATCATTGATTTTCAATAACTTGAATTAAAATCAGCTACGATGCCCAACTTAAGCACGGATGCTTTATTTATTTTGGTCAAATCCCTTGAAAAGGGGGAGAAACGCAACTTCAAGCTATATATGAAGCGCAACTCCGCGTCCGCTGATTTAAAAATCATCCAGCTTTTTGATGCCTTGGATAAAATGAGGGACTATGACGAGGAGGAACTACTCCTTAAACATGAGTCCATTCAAAAACAACAATTGTCGAACCTGAAGGCCCATTTATATGAACAGGTTTTGTCCAGTCTCCGGATTTTGAAGCAAAACGAAAACATTGATCTTCAAATTCACGAGCAATTAGACCACGCTAAAATTTTATACAACAAGGGCCTGTACTTACAAAGTTTGCGTTTGTTAGAAAAAATAAAAACACTCACCAAGCAAAATAATCAGGTGACGTATTTATTGCAGGTTTTATTTTTAGAAAAGAAAATTGAGTCCCTACATATTACGCGTAGTATTCAAGATCGCGCTAAACAATTAAGTGAAGAAATAGACGACGTAAATGAACGATTGGAACTGATTGCAAAAACATCCAACCTGTCCTTGCAATTATATGGTTGGTATATTCAACATGGTCATGCACGCAATGATGAAGACCGCGTTACCTTAGATGCCTTAATGCACGATCCCATTATGGAACGCAATAAGTCCTCAAAAGGCTTCTACGAAAGGCTTTACCGCTATCAATGTCATTGTTGGTATGGCTTTATTACACAGGATTTTTTATTGCATTATAGATATAGTCAAAAGTGGGTGGACCTTTACGAGAAGGAAGAAAACATGAAACAAATTGAAGCAGCCCAATATATTAAAGGCTTACACAATTTAATTACTTCTCATTTTGATTTAAAAAATTTTCAAAAACTAAATGATACGATTGCTATTTTAGAAGATTTTAGCAACACCCCAATTGTGTTGAACAATAAAAATAATTTAATTCAATCCTTTGTTTACTTATACATTGCAAAAATTAATAAACACTTTTTAGAGGGCAGCTTTAGCGAAGGCTTGACAATGATTCCTAAAATGGAGGAACAATTAAAAGAAAATGAATTGTACCTGGATAGTCACCGTGTGCTTGTGTTTTACTATAAAATCGCCTCTCTTTTCTTTGGCGCTGGGGATGCCGAAAAAGCCATTGATTACTTAAATAGGATCATTAACTGGAAGCTAAACCTGCGCGATGATTTACAATGTTATGCCCGCTTACTGCATTTAATTGCACACTACGAATTGGGAAATATGGACGTAGTGCGTTACTTGTCCAAGTCGGTGTATCGTTTTATGGCGAAGATGAAAAACTTAAGTACGGTGGAAGAAATCCTATTTAACTTTTTAAGAAAATCCATTCAGAGTGCGGGCGCACCTAGTAGTGCTTTGGAACGCAATGCGGAAATGAAAAAATCGTTTAGTAGTTTATTAGCGACTTTGCAACCACTCGAAAAAAATAAATTAGAAAGTCGTGCCTTTATGTACTTAGATATTATTTCTTGGTTAGAAAGTAAAATTCAAGATAAGGAGGTGCAAACCATTATCAGAGAAAAATTCGAGGCCAATAATAGCTAGTTATTTATACATTTCCTCTACTTCCTTTGCAAAGTTTTCTAGTACCACTTTTCGCCTTACGCTTAACTTTGGCGTCATTTCTCCTTTATCAATTGTAAACTCTCTGTCCAACAAAGTAAATTTTTTCACTTGCTCTACTGGATTAAATAGTTGATTGTACTCCTCTACAACATCAGCGATTAAAGCAATGACCATGGTATTTTTAATAATGGATTCATTACTTGCATATTCTATCCCATGTTGTCTTGCCCAATCTTTTAATTTTGAAAATCCTGGAACAATTAAAGCACTCACAAATTTTTGATTATCTCCAACCAAAACAATTTGTTCGATGAACGGGCTTTCCTTCATTTTGTTTTCGACAGGCTGTGGTGCAACATATTTTCCGCCACTCGTCTTGAACAATTCTTTTTTACGATCTGTAATTTTTAAATACTTGCCATCGATGATTGTTCCTATATCTCCAGTATGCAACCATCCGTCTATAATGGCTTCGGCTGTTAGGTCGGGGCGCTTGTAGTATCCCAACATCACGCTTGGACCCGCTACACATATTTCACCATCAGGTTCTAGTTTCAACTCTACACCATTGATTACCTTACCCACCGTACCATACATCGTTCCACCTGGCTTATTTAAATTGATACTTATTATTGGACTGTTTTCCGTTGGACCATATCCTTCAAACACTGGAATTTGTGCTGCGTTAAAAATGCGTAATAATTTTACTTGACAAGCTGCTCCACCGGTTACGATGAATTTTACATTGCCCCCTAATGCTTCACGCCATTTTGAAAAAATTAATTTATTTGCAATTTTTAATTGTTGCTGATACCACCAACTACCTGGATTAAAATTGTCATATTTTTCACCCACCGATACTGCCCAGAAAAATAATTTTCGTTTAGCTCCAGTTAACTCTTCCCCCTTTAACATGATCTTCTCAAATACCTTTTCTAATAATCTTGGTACCGTTGAAAAGCCGTCTGGTGCTACTTCTTTTAAATTTTCACCAATCGTCTCCATACTTTCGGCATAGTATACACTCATCCCGCTATACATATAAATATAGGATGCCACTTTTTCAAAAATATGATTTAGCGGTAAAAAACTTAACACGCGTTGATCTGGCGCATCTGGGAATGGGAAAGAATCCTTACCCGACATTAAATTAAAATAAATGCTCTTGTGCGTTAACATCACACCCTTTGGTGTGCCTGTTGTTCCTGATGTATAAATAAAAGTAGCTACCTGTTCAACAGGTATTGTTTTTTTAATTTCATTTACCTGTGCCAACATGGTTGCATCCGTGTTTCTTAATTCAGACCAATGCTTTGCGCCTGGGATTTGATCAAAAGTGTAAACCTCCTTTAAACATTCCACTTCCTTTTTTATAGACATCACTTTATTATACAGTTCTAGGTTGCTCGCAAACATATATTTTACGGATGCATCCTTTAATATAAAAGCAAGTTCTAGTGGATTGGTTGTTGGATATACGGGTACCCAAATAATGCCCAATTGCTGTGCAGCCATATCGGCGATTAACCACTCTGGGCGATTGCCGCTGATGATGGCAATTTTGTCACTTCCTTCGGGGGTGAAATTATGTGCAGATAAGCCTAGGCTTAATAATCCTGCACTTACCTCATTCACAGTTTGAGCAACCTCCTGTGTGGAGTATTTGCGCCACACACCGTTTTCCTTCGCCGCCAACATATCCTCTTGGGGGAAATGTTGTAATTGATGTTCGATACAATCGAATAGTCTTTTACAGTCCATATTTCAAGCAATATTGGCTAACAAAGTACACAAATAGCCGCATAAAAAAAAGAATTCAGCGCAATAAAAAGCCCAATCTAAATAGATTGGGCTTTAAGTATAATGAGGTCTTAATTTTCGCTATTGCTTAGTCGCGTGTTACGCTTTTTTAATATATCATATGCGTTAGTAATCCATCTCTTAGCTTTGGTTCAAACCAAGTACTTTTCGGTGGCATTACTTCGCCCGCATCTGCGATATTAAATAACTGATCAATGGTAACTGGATACAAACTAAATGCTGCAGCCATATCTCCACTATTTACCCGCTTCTCCAACTCAGCCAATCCTCTGATTCCTCCAACAAAATCAACCCTGCTGTCGGTACGTTGATCCTTGATCCCTAATAGTTTGTCTAGTATATTATTAGATAAAATAGTCACATCTAATATGCCAATTGGATCATTTGTATAAGTGCCTTCCTTTGCAGTTAATGCATACCAAGTATTATTAATATACATTCCAAAGCTATGCAAGCTTGCTGGCTTTACTGCTTCTGTTTGTGGTTGTACGTCAAAGTCATTTTGCAATGCTGCGATAAATGCTTCAGCTGTATGTCCATTCAAATCTTTTACTACACGATTGTAATCCATGTTGTGTAGTTGATTAGACGGGAACAAAGTAGTCAAGAAATAGTTGGATATCTGCGCTTGTGGTTTACCGCTAGCGTCAGCGGATTTACTAGCTTCCTCACTTAAGGCGATTCTCACTTTTGCGGCAGATGCTGCTCGGTGATGGCCATCGGCGATATAAGTAAATGGAACCTGCGTCTCAAATAATTCAGTAATGGTTTCAATCGTAGTCGTATCTGATACCGCCCAAACCGTGTGCTGTACACCGTCTTCAGCTGTAAAATCGTATACTGGGCTCTTTGCTGCCTTCCACTTATCTATTAAAGTATCGATAGCCGCTTGATTGCGGTAAGCCAAAAAAACATTTCCTGTTTGCGCGCCTGTAGTACTAATATGATTGATTCGATCCTGCTCTTTTTCGGGACGCGTAAATTCGTGCTTCTTAATTATGTCGTTATTATAGTCGTCAATACTACTTACACAAACCAAACCTGTTTGCGCACGACCATCCATAATTAATTGATAGATATAATAACATGGCTTTGATTCCTTAAACAATACATCTCTTTGTAAAAATGCATTTAAGTTTTCTAATGCCAAATCATACACCGCTTTGCTGTGTACATCTGTTGATTCTGGTAAATCTATTTCGCTCTTAGTGATATGTAAAAATGAATATGCATTACCTACTGCTTCCTGTTTTGCTTCCGCACTATTCAAAACATCATAAGGTTTACTTGCAACTTGTTTCGCCAATTGTGCTTGTGGACGAACTGCTTCAAAGGGACTGATTTTTGCCATGGGCGCGAATATCGGTCTTTTTTATGAATTGTTTGGTTGATACAGTAGTTAATATCTGTTCTGTTGAACTTATTTAACAAGTATTTATAAAAACACGCTATAACTACTTAAAAATTGAACGCTTTTGAATAATTAATGTGAAATTAATTATCTATTGCGAATCTTTTCATTAATGCACAAAAAGCTTGAACACTAGATAAAGGCAATGCATTGTACATACTTACTCGAATTCCTCCAACTGTTCTGTACCCTTTTACGCCAATCATTCCTTCGCTTTTACATAGTGCTAAAAAGGGGGCTTCTTTTTCGGGATCTGTTAAAAAGAATACCGCATTCATAATACTTCTATCTACTTTGTCTATAGGGCAATAAAATTGCGGAAGCTCTTCGATGGTTTTATATAACAAATCCGACTTCTCTTTATTGCGTCTTTCCATTTCTTGTAAACCACCCTCTTTTTCGATCCATCTTAACGTTAACAAACTCACATAAATCGAAAATACTGGAGGCGTATTTAATAAAGATCCTGCCTCAATATGTTTTTGATAATTTAAAATAGCAGGAATTTTTCGGCTCACTTTTCCTAAAATACTTTTTTTAATCACCACCAATGTTACACCCGCCGCACCCATGTTTTTTTGCGCTCCCGCATAAATTAGATCAAATTGATTAAAAGGAGTTGGTCTACAAAAAATATCAGAACTCATGTCACCAATTAGGGGCACATTGACCTGAGGAAAGCTATGCCATTGAGTTCCCTCTACCGTGTTATTAGTGGTAATATGTAAATAACTAGCGTCCGAAGGCAGTTCGAAGTCCTTATTTATGTATGTATATTTTTTATCCGAGCTATCCGATACCACTTTTACTTTTCCAAAAATACTCGCTTCTTTTACTGCTTTATTTCCCCATACTCCATTGTCACAAATTGCAGCTGTTCCGTTTTCGTCTAACATATTCATAGGCACTTGCATAAACTGCATAGTAGCGCCTCCTTGTAAAAACAATACTTCATATTCATCTCCCAAATCCATTAATCTTTTCACAGTTTGTTGCGCCTCTTGTACTACTTCCATAAACCAGGAAGTGCGATGCCCAATTTCTAAAATGGACAATCCAGTATTGTTAAAATTATGAATCGACTCCGCCGCTTGTATTAAAACTTCGGGTGGTAAAATAGATGGGCCTGAATTAAAATTGTGCAATTGCATTATAGTAGTAAAATTGAAAAGTGAAATTAGTTGATTGGTACTTCGAATAATTCAGGTTGTTCATCAAAAGCAGTTACCCCTCCAGAAACGACAAACTTCATTGCTTCTGCTGCACCAATTCCCTTTGGCAATCT
>CALPKD020000063.1 GCA_943324055.2 Chitinophaga pinensis | reverse complement strand
TTTGAGGAATTCAAGGGTACCGGTAATATGGAATTAGTATTAGATCGTCGTTTAGCCAATAAGCGTATTTTCCCTGCGATTGATTTAACTGGATCAAGTACGCGTCGTGATGATTTATTATTAGATAAAGATGTGTTACAAAGAATGAATATTTTACGTTTATTCTTGAATGACATGAACACCGACGAGGCAATGAATGAATTATTAAAACGTATGCGTGGCACAAAAGACAATGAAGAATTTTTAGCCAGCATGAATAGATAAACACAATTACATTGCCGCTCGGCGTCAAAATTTTATTAAAAAAGATCACCCAAAAACGAGGTGATCTTTTTTGTATCTTTGTGTTCCCCCGCAAAAATGAAAATATGAAAAAAATTTGTTTATTACTAGGGGTAATTACATTTATTGCTTGTTCAAAAACAACACCAAAGCTTACCGACCCTGTTGTTACTATTCCAATATCACCACAGCCCGCCAAGCCCACGGTAATCGTTTACCCAATTACAACATTAGACTCCCTTTCAAACATTAACAAGACCACCTCGTGGTACAATACAAACAAAGCAATTGATGAAATTTTTGATGTTTTTGCATCAATGTATTGGGGTTTTGAGTCAACCCAAAACAATGGACTAGTTCCCTATAATACCAGTACCACTAGCAGCTGGAGTTCAACAAAACAATATTATTGGAATGATCTTGGAACATATATTTATACAGACCTTACCGGGGACGGCAAAAAAGATCTTTGGGCCTACTATTGGAAAAATCCTTGGCCAACAAACGCAACAGGGCTACACTTGTTTTCAGAGTACCAACTTAGTCCCGAAACATATGAACTAAAACAGGGCCTCACTCAGGTTAGAAAATGTGTTTTATCTGATTTTAATAATGATAAAAAAAATGAGGTAATGCTGTTTTCCTCCGGTTATGACGGCGTGCCCTTTCCGGGTGACTCTTTGGGAATTTATTATGTAAACGAAAAGCGCTATCAGTATCTATCAAAAGATATTGGTTATTATCATGGAGGTGCGGCTGGTGATATTAATAACGACGGGCGTGTTGATATCGTTGCCTATTCTGGAGGAAGTCAGGTTATACCAACACACCCAACTGCATATATTAATAACGGGGGTGGAAATTTTCTGCTTTCAAAACAATTATTTACAAACTTTAAACAAGACGGAACAGACAACTATTACACCGTTGAGCTTTTTGATATAGATGGAGACGGGTGGCTTGATTTGTTTTTAGGTGGCCGTGAAATATTAAGGATTATCCCAAATAAAAACGGCGTGTTTGATCGTGCAAATTCGACTATTGTTCAAAACGAGGCAAATCTTGAATTAATGGATGTTGCTTATTTAGACTTTGATAAAGATGGGCGAATGGATGTGCTAACAATGAGCAACTCGGCTGGCTATAATGGATATGGGATAAGGCTTCTATTAAACAAGACAACTGGATTTGTAGATGCTACAAAAAATTATTTTAATGTTTACGAAGAAACAGGAGCGGGGGCATGGATAAAATGGATTCACCTTTTCGATTTTGATAAGGATGGTGATATTGATATCGTTGCAGATGGACTATTTGGGACCCTAAACGGAAGCAAGGGGAGAAAAATATATTGGAGAAATGATGAAGGAAAATTTAATCAGGTCAAGCAGCTTTAGCTTTTTTCTTTAGTCTGGCTTAGTCTTTAAAATAATTATTGTTCTCTATTTCGTCGCGGACTTTTTCGGGAACCAAATAGCGAATGGTTAATCCCTCCTTTCTATTATTGCGAATGAGTGTAGCAGAAAGTTGTAGGAGTGGTGCTTCTAAATAAATAATATTTGCGCCATAGGTGTCTAACAATTCAAATCCTTCTCGACGATAAACAATGAGTCGATAGTTTTTTACAATCATCTCAAAGTTTTTCCATTTCGGCAAATTGTGAAAACTATCTCCACCCATAATGATCGAAAATTCATGTTGCGGATATTGCTCTTCAATATAAGTAAGTGTATCAATCGTAAAAGAGGGCTTTGGTAATTTAAATTCGATGTCCGAAACGCGTAACTGTGGATCGTCTTCCACCGCTATTTTAGCTAAATGTAAGCGGTCGTATTCGTTCAATAAAGTGCTTTGTAACTTATGTGGGTTTTGAGGAGACACCACCAACCAAACTTGATCCAGGTCGGTGTGGTTGGCCACATAGCTTGCCACCATTAAATGTCCGTTATGTATAGGATTGAAAGATCCAAAGAATAAACCTATCTTCATTTTCTCAATTAATTGATTATCAGTTAATTACAATAATATTGGGGGAAACAAGGATACTATCCGCTTCGTTCATTCTTAAGCTTAATTGATAGCCCGCAACCGAAATGCTTATTGGATCTCCCAGTGGCGCTACTTGTTCAACCGTCACCATCTCTCCGGGGATACAACCCATTTCCATTAGTTTCAAAAAGATATCATCGTTTTCGAAAGAATGAATTATTCCAGACTCCCCAATTTTAAGATCCGATAGTTTCTTCATAATTATACTACAAAGATAGTTTGCTTTGTTACACAAATAGTTACGAAATTTGGAGCAATAATTTAATGCAACCCGTATGAGTATTTCGTTTAATAATGCCGACAAAACAATCGCCTTTCCCAAAAGGACAGCACTTAAAGCGTTCATTACCAAACAAGTACGCAAGGAAGGACTAACAATTAGCCATCTTCAGTATGTGTTTTGCTCAGACAAATTTCTTTTAGAAATCAATCGACAGTTCTTAGAACACGATTACTACACAGACATTATTAGCTTTGACTTATCAGAAACAAAAGGACAATTAATAGCCGAAGTATATATTAGTGTGGACCGTATTCGCGACAATGCAAAAACGTTAAAAACAACCATTAAGGAAGAATTGCTACGGGTAATCTTCCATGGTGCTTTACATTTTTGTGGATACAAGGATAAGAAGCCAAAGGAAGCAGAACTAATGAGGTCAATGGAAAATAAATGGATCAAGGCCTATCTTAAATAATACATGTTCCACGTGGAACACCTACCCAAGAACAAATAATAAATAGGGGACGCAGAACGAGCATTGTGAGCGAAGCGATCTGCGAGAGAGGGGTCCTCTATTTTTATGCGGTTACGCAGAATTACTTAAACTGGAATAGTTCCACATGGAACACTGATCCAAGAACAAATAATAAATAGGGACGCAGAACGAGCATTGTGAGCGAAGCGATCTGCGAGAGAGGGGGTCCTCTATTTTTATGCGGTTCCGCAGAATTACTTAAACAGGAATAGTTCCACGTGGAACATCTACAAATTGAACCATCAGATGCATTCGCATCTTCTCATGGAACACTAGAAAGAATTAATTCCGCATCACAAAACTTAATTAATTGCTTGATATACAATACGGGCTTATCTTTACACCCATATGTTTCCAAAATATAATGTCATAGTAGTAGGAGCTGGCCACGCAGGGTGCGAGGCTGCAGCAGCGGCAGCCAATATGGGTAGTAAAGTGCTATTGGTAACCATGAACATGCAAACCATTGCCCAAATGAGTTGTAATCCAGCAATGGGGGGAATTGCCAAAGGTCAAATAGTAAGAGAAATAGATGCACTCGGCGGATATAGCGGAATTGTATCCGACTTAAGTACCATACAATTTAGGATGTTGAACAAGAGCAAAGGACCAGCAATGTGGAGTCCAAGAGCTCAAAACGATCGTCATTTATTCGCTGCTAAATGGAGAGAGCTATTAGAACAAACTCCAAATGTTGATTTTTACCAAGATTCAGTTCACGAACTTATTATTAGAAACAGTAAGGTCTGTGGAGTAAAGACAAGCCTAGGACATAATATAGAAGCTGACGCTGTGGTTATTACTAGCGGAACCTTCTTAAATGGAATAATACATATAGGAGAGAAACAAATAGGGGGTGGTCGAGTAGCAGAAAAAGCGGCAACAGGAATCACTGAACAATTGGTTTCATTTGGATTAGAGTCAGACCGATTAAAAACAGGAACTCCGCCTAGGGTAGATGGTCGAAGTTTGGACTATACGAAAATGGAGGAACAAAAGGGAGACGAAGAGGTTGTAGGATTTTCTTATTTAGATATACCAAGAGTGAAGCCCGAAAACCAAAGATCGTGTCATATAACATATACAGATACAATAGTACATGATATATTAAAGACGGGATTTGATCGTAGCCCAATGTACCAAGGAAGAATTGAAGGAGTTGGTCCTAGATATTGCCCAAGTATTGAAGATAAGATTAACCGATTCGCTGATAGAGATCGACACCAGTTGTTTGTAGAACCAGAGGGCTGGAATACTTGCGAAGTGTATGTGAATGGATTCTCAACAAGCTTACCAGAAGAAGTACAATACGAAGCCCTTCGTAGGGTGCCAGGGTTTGCAAATGCTAGAATGTTCCGTCCCGGATACGCTATTGAATATGACTATTTTCAACCGACACAATTAAAATATACGCTTGAAACAAAAGCGCTTGAAAACTTATACTTCGCAGGACAAATTAACGGAACAACTGGATATGAGGAAGCAGCATGTCAGGGTATTATGGCGGGAATGAATGCGCATTTAAAAATTAATGAGAAAGCTCCTTTTATACTAAAGCGTAGTGACGCCTATATTGGGGTATTAATAGATGATCTAATTAGCAAAGGAACCAACGAGCCATACAGAATGTTTACGTCTCGTGCAGAATTTAGAACATTATTACGTCAGGACAATGCAGATATTAGATTAACAGAGATGAGCCATAGGATTGGCTTTGCGAGCGAAGCGCGCATGCGAAAGGTGGATGTAAAAAACAAACAAGTAGCAGAAATTATAGGTGTACTCAACACCCACCCTATTGAACCAGAGGAGATAAACCCATTCTTAGAAAGTATCGAATCAGCTACCATCAACGAAAAACAAAAAGTTGCAAGAATGGTACTGCGTCCCAATATCAGCCTACAACAGATTATGGAACAAAGTGTATCGTTAAACGAAAAATTAGGAGCAAGGGACACGGACCACTTAGAGCAAGCGGAGATCCAAATAAAATATGAGCGCTATATTGAAAAGGAAAAAGAAATTGTAGAACGCATGGCAGCATTAGAAGACAAGGTCATTCCTGAAACGTTTGACTATGATAAAGTAAATGCACTATCGATTGAGGCAATGCAAAAGTTCAAAAAAATAAGACCCGTCACCTTCGGACAAGCCAGCAGAATCAGTGGTGTGAACCCAAGTGATATACAAATATTAATGGTGTTTATGGGTAGATAAAAAACGCCTGTTTCCATTCATCATAAAAAATAAAAGAACCGCTTTTTCACAACTTCTTTTTAGTAGCTTTAGTTCTATTCTAAATCACTAAAATAAGTCTCGTATGAAGCGGATTTTTTTATGGGTTACCCTACTAGGTGTGGGCGTAATTACAAAAGCACAAGAATCTTTCCCCATTAATGGCGTGAGAGATATTCGTTCTGGATTGTATGCATTTACAAATGCAACAATTGTTCAAAACGAAAAATCTAAGTTGGAGAAAGCAACCATGATTATTAAGCAAGGTAAAATTGTTGCTGTAGGAAATGACATCGCTGTCCCACAAGACGCGGTGGTGGTAGACTGTAGTGGCAGGTTCATTTACCCTTCATTTGTAGATGCGTTTACAGATTATGGAATAACTCCAGTAGCGCGTGCAGGCGGATTTAATTTTGGTGCACCTGCACAATTTTTATCAAACAAACCCGGCGCCTATAATTGGAATCAAGCAATCAAATCAGAATTAAATGCAGCAGACGGATTCTCGAATGACGAAGCAACTGCAAAAAATTTTAGAGCCAATGGTTTTGGTACCGTGTTTACACACTCAAAAGATGGCATCGCAAGGGGTACTGGTGCGGTCGTAAGCCTAGCTACTCAAAGCAATAATTTGTCCCTATTAAAAAGCAAGGCTGCTGCGGTATATTCTTTTTCGAAAGGCACCTCCTCTCAATCTTATCCAAGTAGTTTAATGGGAAGTATTGCGTTGTTACGTCAAACATATATAGATGCAAAATGGTATCAAACAAAGCCTTCGGGTGAAGGAACCAATCTTTCCCTAGAGGCGTTTAATGCAAATCAAAACATGCCACAAATATTTGCGGCAGATGATAAGTGGAGCACACTCCGTGCAGACAGAATAGGAGATGAATTTGGAGTACAATATATTATAAGAGGTGGAGACAATGGATACCAAAGGATTGATGAGATGGCTAAAACAAAAGCATCTTATATATTAGGAGTTGATTTTCCCGTTGCAATGGATGTCGAAGATCCTAACGATGCGCGCTTTGTTTCTTTAGCAGATATGAAGCATTGGGAATTGGCAGCAACAAACTTAGCGGCCTACGAAAAAGCGAACATCCCATTCAGTATCACGTCAAGTGAAATGAAGGATTCAAAAAGCTTTTTAGTAAACATTAAAAAGGCGATTGGTTTTGGGTTATCAGAATCTAAAGCATTAGAGGCATTAACCAAAACACCTGCAACACAATTAGGAGTATATGACCAAGTGGGATCCATTGAGGTTGGAAAGTGGGCAAGTTTCTTTATAAGCACCGAACCCGTATTTGCAGCAAATGCTAAAATAATAGAGAACTGGGTTCAAGGAAATAAATACGAAGTGAATCCTGACGAGTGGAACAACTATAGCGGTAAGTATGCGTTAACAATCACAAACGGTGAGGCAAAAACGGTATATAATATTGAAGTAAAAAAAGATCTATCTGCATCAATTATTGGAGCAGATACGCTTACTGCAAAATTGGCCATCAATGAGTCAATTGTTAAAATAAGCTTCCCTTCAAAAAAAGGAAGAGGTGCAGAACAAATAAGATTAGGTGGTGCGGTAATAGGAAACAACTGGTCTGGAATAGGAACAGATGCAGTTGGCAACAAAACAACCTGGACCGCAGTGTTAACAGCACCAATGTCTGTAACAGCAGAAACTAAAAAAACTACTGACACA
>CALPKD020000062.1 GCA_943324055.2 Chitinophaga pinensis | reverse complement strand
TGCCATATTAAAAGTATTTGGAAGTGAAGTGTTAGACTATATCGTTGACGAAGGGGTACAAGTTCATGGCGGCAATGGATATAGTGATGAATATTTAATTTCAAAAGCCTACCGCGATAGTCGTATTAATAGAATCTACGAAGGAACAAATGAAATAAATCTTTTGTTGACAGTGGATATGGTATTAAAACGAGCAATGAAATGTCAGTTGGATTTAATGGGACCTGCGATGAATGTGCAGAAAGAATTAATGAGCATTCCTGATTTTGGATCAGATGAAGAAGGTGCATTTGCAAAAGAGAAAAAAGCAATTGCTAATTTCAAAAAGTGCATTTTGATGGTAGCAGGTGCCGCTGTACAAAAATTAATGATGACCTTAAATAAGGAACAAGAAATATTAATGAACATTGCAGACATGTCCATCATTGCATTCCATGCTGAATCTGCGTTATTAAGATTAGAAAAATTAACAGCAAGTAAAGGAGAAGCGGCAACAAGCATCCAAGCTGATATGGTACGAACTTATATTTATGATGCAGCCGATGCAATCAATAAAGCAGGTAAGGATGCATTAAACAGTTTTGCCGAGGGAGATGAATTGCGCATGATGAATATTGGATTGAAAAGATTCACCAAAGTGGAATCATTCAACAGCAAAGAAGCAAGAAGAAGAATCTGCGCACAGTTGGTTGCAGATGATGGATATAAATTATAACGATTGCTTGCCGGTTGAATTAAGGATATGAATTGAACGAAAAGAGCGTCCCATTTAATTGAGACGCTCTTTTTGCTTTTATACATTTACTGGTTCAGTTTATGCTTTACCAGTGCTTTTAAAACCTAATTTATCTGGTGTAATAGGCAAGTCTCTTACTCTTTTCCCTGTAGCATTAAATACTGCATTGGCGATGGCTGCAGCAAATCCAATTAAGGCAATCTCCCCTATTCCTTTTGCACCAATTGAATTCATATTTACATCCGGCTTATTTACAAACCACGCATCCGTCTGAGGGATTTGAGAGTGCAAAGGCACATGATAGCCACCAAAGCTTGCATTCATAATCTGACCCGATACATGGTCTAGTTCAAGTTTTTCAGTAAGTGCCATACCAATACCACCCACTACGCCGCCAATCATTTGGCTTCTTGCCGTTTTTGGACTAATAATTTTACCCGCATCTCCAGTAGTCACTACATTCAATACTTTAATCTTTCCGTCCTTGGGGTTCACTGCTAGCTTTACAAAATGAGCAGAAAAAGAATTGCTTGTAAATTTAAGTTGCTCTGCTGTTTTGCCGTTGGAAGCAATGGTAAAATCAATTTTATCCTTGTTGGCTAATTTTAACAACGCTACAATATCAATTTTACTTGTTGGATTCGCTTTTATAAAAACCATTTCATTTTTTACTTCAATCGCATCCATCGCAAGACCCGAAAAAGCAGGCGCTGTTTGAATCGCTAATTCCTTTAATTTATCTTGCAAAGTTTTACAAGCCAAATCCACCGCCGACCCTACAGTGGAAGTGGTACCCGATCCACCTTGAGAAGGGCCAGGAGGTAAATCAGAATCGCCTAATTTGAATTTAATTTTTTGAATTGGCATCTGCATTGTTTCCGCAGCAATCTTAGACATAGAAGTAGTAGTTCCAGGACCCATATCACTCACAGCACATTCTAATAATAATTTACCGTCACTGCTTAATACTGCACGTACCGATGCGCTTCCTTTACCTGCACCAAACACACCTACCGCCATTCCATATCCTATCTGCCAACCATTTTCTTTTATACTACCCGGGATAGCAGATCTGTTTTTCCAGCCTATTTTATCCATTCCATAATTGTAACAATCTTTTAAATTGATATCAGAGAAGGGTAATTTATTTTCAGGATTCACTAGTGTAAAATTCTTAAGCCTTAATTGTATTGGATCCATTTTTAACTTGTGCGCCAATTCGTCAATAGCAGATTCTAATGCAAAACAACCGGTTGCTTCACCAGGACCGCGCATCCAAACGGGCGTACTTAAGTCCAATGGTAGCATACTATATTTCGTATCTACATTTTCGCAAGCATATAAAAACTTAGAGACATCTACAATGCCTTCTCTAAAATCTTCATATCTCGATGTATTACTAATTGCTTCATGCGTAATGCCTATAAAGTTTCCAGCAGCATCGGCACCTATGCCTACTTTTTGCCAAGACTGAGGACGGTAGCCAACCAATGTAAACATTTGAGGACGTGTAAGGACTAATTTAACAGGACGGTTCACTTTTTTAGCAGCGATACATGCAGCAGGCACATTGGCCCAACTACGCAATCCACTACCAAAAGCACCGCCAACGTTTTCAGCAATCACTCTTACATTTTTTTCGGGTAAACCAAATGTTCTTGCAACCACCCCTTGTGTACTTTTAGGGCCCTGTGTTTTATCATACAAAAGTACTTTGTCCTCCGCTTCCCAATAGGCAATGGTAGCGTGCATCTCCATAGGATTATGCACTTCGATAGGAATCGTATATTCGGCTTCTACAAAAGTAGGTGCTTCTTTAAATTTTTGCTCAACACCCCGTTTGTAATTAACAGGTGGTTTTAAATTAGCAGCTACTAAACGCGCTTTATCAAAATTAGTTTCAAAACTTTCTATTTCATATTCTGCTTTCACAAAACGGATCGCAGCATTTGCGTTTTCAAGACTATCCGCCACCACTAAGGCAATGGGTTGTCCAAAAAAACGAACCTTGTTGTCATACAACACTTTATGTCCTCTCCATTCTGCAACATTTTTAGGCCGGTCGGCTGCATTGGTACTATAACCAGGAACAGTTGGGCAATTCTCATAATAGATCACGTCTAATACACCGTTCATTGATAAGGCCTTACTAGCATCTAGTTTTTTAATAGTTCCTTTTGCAATATTACTGGTAACAAAAACAGCGTAGGCCATATTAGGCATTGAATGTTCTGCTGCGTACCTCGCCTTACCCGTTACTTTGTCCACACCGTCAACACGTTCATCTTCCCAGAATATAGCTTTATTGAAATTTGATTTCATAGTCTTACAGTTAAGAGATTAAATTTTAGCACCCGATTTAGCAACTTCCTCAATAGCGTCAACAATATTTTGATACGCACCGCATCTACAAATATTGGTATCCATGTAGGTTTGAATACTTGTTCTTGTTTTAGCATTACCCTCTCTAACACAAGCTACGGCAGACATAATTTGACCCGAAGTACAATACCCACACTGAAAAGCATCATGCTTTAAAAATGCAGCTTGCATTGGATGTAGTTGGTTGTCCTCACTTAATCCTTCGATGGTCGTAATTTTATTATTTTGATTACTCAAGGCAAGTTGCATACATGACTTAGTTCGCTTGCCATTGATATGAATCGTACATGCACCGCACTGACCCATCTCACATCCTTTTTTTGTGCCTGTAAAAGACAAGTCCTCTCTTAACAAATTCAATATCGTAGTTCTTGCATCAATTTCTAGGTTTAGTAATTTACCATTAATTGTGATGCTTAATTTTTCCTTAGGAATAGGTAAAGGAACAATGCTTTCAGCTGCAAATGTCTTTACTAAAATAGAAGGGGTAAGATATAAAGCCGCAATCGATGCGGATTTTATAAAAAAGCTTCTTCTTCCATCTCCTTGATTACAAGGTTTCATATGCTATGATTTGATGTAATTGAATAATGAAATTTAAACTATTTTAACGTTTCGGGAAAAACTTTCTTCCAATGAAATTAAGGTTTCAGTACGTTCAATGCCTTTAATTTTTTGAAGTTCGTCATGTAATACAAAACGCAATTGCTGAATGTCCTTACAAACGATTTCGGCGAACATGCTATAGTTACCAGTAGTATAATTTAAGCGGACAATTTGCGGAATACTTTTTAAAGCCAATGCAACCGAATCATACATAGAACTTTTCTCTAGATAAATACCAATAAAAGCAATGATATCATAACCCAATGCTTTAATATCTACTGCTAATTTTTTCCCTTGTACAATACCCAATTCTTCCAGTTTTTTAATACGCACGTGAATAGTTCCCCCTGACACAAAAAACTGTTTACCCAAATCGGCATAGGAAACTTCGGCATCCATCATCATTGCTTGAATAATTTGCAAGTCTAACTTGTCTAAGTTTTTGTCAATGTTTAATTTAGTACTCATATTGAAGGCTATTTTTGTATATTTTTAAATATACTGGCAAATTATTAAATATTATCTATACTTTTTAAAAAATATTAAACAATATTTAATGATATGGGCAAAATTATCTGTGCTAAAGATTTACTTCGATAGCTTATTTATCGAATATAATTACTCGCTAGCAGTTTAACTGCCGTAGGTTTTAATTTTGTATTGTGTATGCCAATTATATTAGGGTTAAATGATTGAACCCTGCCTGCTTTAAAATAATTACAATAATCAACTTTTATTTTATCCCAACTTAACTCCTGAAACATAATAGAACATCCTCCTTGTCCACTCAAATAAAACATTGAATTTAAAATACTTGCCTGCTGAACACCTAATAGCTTAATGACACATCCTTGCTCTCTATTGTCAACATCATTAAACAAACAATGATCAATAATAACAGATGGACCTGTAGTACTTTCGTCGTTCCCCCCTCGATATACATTAATCGCCCCAGCAAGCATATTATAAAAAACAGTGTTTTTTATAATTACTTTTTCTGCATTGTACATTCCCTTATCGTCTTTTTCACTAGACAAATCAATGGCCATACCACTCATATTTCTAAATAAACAATTATTGATCACTATACTATCTGCCAAGCTACCCTTGCTAGTTCTTATACAAGCATATGAGGATTCATTAAAATTATAAAATTCGCAGTTCTCCACTTGTAATGTATAGTGATTCAGCATTTGTTTTTTTGAACTTACAATGGCACTTTGTGCATCTCCAAAACTTTTATAAGCACTATTAAAAGAAATTCCCTTTATGTGTAAAGCGCCGCCATTCTCGATTGTAATAAAACTAGCAAAGTTTTTTTCACTGGCACATACCAATTCTGCTTTTGTTTTAGCTAGTATCATTATGGGCTTATAAATAAATAATGGATCCGTTAACGCATAAATTGCATCATCCACTAAAACTATAGTATCATTCAATTGTGCATTTGCAATTGCTAAGGGCAACTCACTACTTTGGTTCGATTTAAAGTAAAGCGACTTCCCTATACTAGAAGGACGTGTCGAGTCCATTTTCCAAAAAGTACCCACTTTACTTTTTACAACATACCCCACTTTCTCTAAGGAGGCTCCCATTAAAGTATCTACTGGTAGTGTTAAGGAAAGATCATGCCATTGTACTTGTTTTGTAGCTATTACTTTGAACCCCTTTATGGATGTAGGCTTATTAGTGGCGTTTGCTTTAACAAGAATACCGCCATCATTGTTTTCGTCTACATATAAAGTAGCACTATTAGTTGCAATAAAATTATTAGCAAATAAAACATTGAGCGGGGCCACTGTTCTTTCAAAATCTTTACCTACACCAAATAACAAAGGCGCACAGTTGATAAAGCTATTATTTGTGATCTTGCTATCCTTTACTTGAAAGTACCTGTTTAATTGTGAATTAGGAACGCCATTCATTACCCCTAAAGGAGCCCTAAACCTGTCTCCTTGGCAATTAATAACTAGATTATTCATTACAGTTTGGTCAGGATTAATCACCCTTATGGCACCCGTGTTTGGTTTATTATTCCCTATAAATAAATTACCCTCTACAAAATTGTGATTACCATGTCGCAACACGACCGATCCCTCACATTCTAAAAATGTATTTTGTACTATATAATTATAACAACTTTTAACTGAGATAATTTCAACTTCCCCACTACACTTTTCAAAATAATTATTCTTAACCATTGTTTTCGAAGGCGTCAAAGAATATCTAGAAACACCGATTCTTAATAATTCACCTCCATTACTGCCTAAATTAGATCTAGTATTAAAATAATTACTGTCGATAGAATGAAAATTATTTTGGCTGCGCTCGTCATTCAAATTTACAATCACAGTAGTGCCTGCATTTAGCTTATCGCCAATAGTACAGTGGTCAATTCTGTTATACTGTCCCCACAATATGACCCAATTGTTTTCATTTTCAAATCTAGTAGGAGGCGAGAAATTCATAATAGCACAATTCGTGACCCTACTATGATTTGCTAATAATTTATCATTTTTACGAAATTCAATCACCGCATCCTTAGTTGACCCATTATTAAAAAACAAACCCGATACTACTAAGTAGTTCCCGCCTATTTTTATAAATGAATTGCCGGTCAAAAATGTCTGACCAGCAACCTCTGCTTTGAGTGTGATATTATTTTGGGGTGTTCCATTTCCTTCAAAGATAATTTCCGTATTTTCCCAAATTCCTTTACGCATTATTATTTGATCCCCAGGTAATGCATTTTTAATAGCACTCTTTAATTCCGATTTATTTGTAACTAAAAAATCATTTGCATGAGTATTTATCACACCTATAAATAAAAAAATACTGCCTAGTATTAAATGCTTCTTCATTAACGATAATTTATTATTGTTTTGATATTTGAGTATGACTAAGGTAATACTTTGATTGTTTTAGAAACCAATTCACATTTGTCCAATTTTAGCTCTATTACTTTTTGAATGGACTGTTTTGAATAACTTGTTAAGCAAAGTAAGTTACCATTAAGTAATGAGCGTTACTTACTGGCTGTAATCCTACCTAATACTTTGAATACATTATAATTAGGCGTGGGTAGCCTTTAGCCAATTTTCAATTTAGGACTCAGATTGAAGGTTGTTTTTGTAAATTTTTAAATATAATGGCATATTATTAAATATTTTCTACATTTTTAAATTATTAGTTAAATAATTTGCAACATATAGCTTAATACTTTAGTTTTGATATATCAAATGAGGGGAAACTAACTGATGTAACGCTCAAATGATAAGTTCTTAATACTGTGGGGTGATGAAATTTTGGCAGACATGCCCCCTTGTCTCGGGGGTG
>CALPKD020000061.1 GCA_943324055.2 Chitinophaga pinensis | reverse complement strand
TCTGGTATTTCACAAGGGATTGCTGCAAAAACTGGCGACTTTCATGGCGCTACACAAAGAGCCTATAAGATGATTGATATGTCTGTTGATAGACAAGCCTATTATTTATCATATTTGGATACTTTTAGATTAGTGGGCATTTTCTTTATTGTAGTTATTCCGTTGGTATTTTTCTTAAGAACCAGAAAAAAATTAGATAAAGCTGCGTTAGAGGCTGCTGCCGAAGCGCATTAAAATAGTATAAGGCGAAAGCTTTAAAATAGATACACATGAAAAAAATAGGTATAATTTTAGTTTTTGTAATTGCAATTGGCAATTATGTGCATGGCCAAGATTTGGTAAACGGAGAGTTGAAAAACTTATTACAACAGTCTTTGACCTACTTCCCTAAAGTAAAAGAAGTCCATCAATCTGTGCAATTAGCCGAAGACAAATTAAAATTAACAGAACTTAATAAATATCCAGATATCACTTTAGATGCAAGCTATGCGTATGTTAAGCCTAAGATAGAAGTGAAATTTGGAGATGAGTTGTTTCAATTCGCTCCGGAACATAATTTTTCAGGCGCAGTCAATGGAACCTATACCCTACTTGATTTTGGAAGGTTAAAAGCAAATATTGAAAAATCAAAGTTCGAATTGCAATCTGCCTACCATGCAGCTGATCAATTAAGAACAAGCTTGTTTCATCAAATTAGCCAGGTATACTTTCAAGTAGTCTATGTAAAAAAAGCAATTGAGATTCAAGATCAAGTACTACAGTTGTTGAATGAAAATAAATTGATATTAGATGCGCAATTAAAAAATGGAAACGCGATTCAATTAGACGTACTTACGATTCAGTCTAAAATTGATAATGAAATTAATAAAAAAATAGATCTAGAAAATAGCCTGCAAAAATTATTAAATTTGATTAACTATGCTACTGGCATTCAGAAAATTAATGAAGGTCAGTTACAAATCACATTAAAAAAATATTCATTAGACGAAGCGATGCAATTTGCCATTTTACACAATCCGACATTAGCAATTGCTAGAGACAGGGTGAACGTTTCTAAGTCGGAGGTTTCTATTAGTAAGCTAAGTGAACTTCCTTTTGTTGGTATGAAAGCGAGTGCAGGCAGTAGGAACGGTTACTTGCCAAAAATAGCAGACGCGCGTTTTAATTATAATGCTGGTATTGGATTCTCTCTTCCTTTATTTAATGGTGGCAAAATAAAGCAGCAAATTAAAATTCAGCAACAAGGGTTAACAATGAGTGAGACCAATGTTACTTCGTTGTTACATGATTTTGAAAAAGATATTCAAGCTGCATTAATAGACATTCAAACCAATGAAAGCCGCATCAAAAACGCAGGTACTCAAATACAACAAGCAGCCCTCGCTCAAAAATTGAGTGTAAGCAAGTTGAAAAATGGTACTGCTACGCCACTTGAAATTACTGCTGCAAATGCAGATTATCAAAGGGCTTTATTAAATCAATTGCAATATCAATATCAACTGTGCAATGCGCAATTGGAATTAATCCAATTGATGGGAATGGATATTTTGAAGTAAATTAATCTACAAGTATGTGATTAGTTTGTAGCCATTCTTTTAATAGAGTTGGCCAATAAATTTCACTGGTTTTATTTTTTAGTCCAAACCCGTGGCCTCCCGTTTCATATAAATATATAGTCGCTTTTATTTTATGCGATAAAAGGGTGTCGTAGTAGTTTGTTGAATTGGCTACGGGAACGCTAGTATCATCTTTAGCATGCACTATAAAAGCCATTGGGGTATGCTTATTCACCTGCTCCTCATTGCTATAATAATGTATATCCTTTTCAGCCAAGGTAGGGCCAATTAGATTGTCTCTAGAACCCTTATGAGCAATTGCTGAAAAGCTAACAACTGGATAAATAAGGATCTGAAAATCGGGCCTTAAACTGACATGCTCCTTATTCTCAATGGCTGCATCCTTGTAATGTGTTGCTAAACTAGCCGCTACATGCCCACCCGCCGAAAAGCCCATAATCCCAATTTTGTGTGCGTCTATTCCCCAAGCGTTTGCATTTTTTCGTGCTAAGTACATCGCTTGAGCTGCATCCTGTAACGGCGCGATAGCTTTGTTTTGTTGATTGGCGCTATTGGGGATTCGGTATTTGAGTACAATTGCGTTTACTCCGATGCTATTAAAATAAGCCGCCACATCGGTTCCCTCATGTTCAATTGCTAAAATTCGATAGCCACCACCTGGACAAATAATTACACAAGGCCTATTTTGATTGTCATTAGCCACTCTAAAGTATTGGTATGCTGGAATGGAAAGTTTTTCTATTCGTTTCATCCCACCATTATTAGTAATATTTTCTAAATTTTCGGTAGGGATATAATTAGGAATGTTTTGATACAAGGCCTGATATTGGCTATACGTAGGGGTCATACCAAAAAGAATTAGACAAATTAGCGTAATGATGTTTTTCATGGTGTTAGTCGTTTAAAATAAGCTAATGTAATATACTAAAGCTTAGCCATAAAATAAAAGCACTCCGTAGTTGATGCTAGGAGTGCTTTTAAACATTTTGTGAATTGCCTAAGAACGTGGTTCTTTGCGCTTCATCATCTCTCCCCTCATTTCTCTTAAAAAATCCCTATCTACTTTTAATGCTTCGTTTAAACGCTCGTCTGTTTTTAAAATTGGCTTTAAGTTATTTTTATATTTCTTTTTAGCATTTAACATTGCTTCCTGCAAAAGAATTTCATCATTCATTTTTGTTTTAAAAATTTCCATTAACGACAATTTATTTTCTTCGTATACTGGCCAAAATTTTTCTGCTTCTTCTGTAGTAAGTGCTAGCTTTTTGTTTATAAATTGAATTTTCAATAATTCAATTCTTTTGTTACCACCCTTTTCTCTCCGCTCCATCATTTGTTCTTGTCTCATTTGATTTTTTCTTGGTGGAGGTCCTTGTGGTCTTTGTGGATCCTGCGCGTTCACTTGCACTAGCGAAACGATACACAGTAAAATGAAAATTAATTTTTTCATGTTGGTTTATTTATTAATTATTTAATTTGTTTGAGTCCGTATTTAATGAGGAAGAAGGTTGCTCTACATACAGCCCTGCTTTGTTTAATTCATCCTGCAAGTCTATTTCTGCGATCAATTCATTTGAATAAACATACGCTTCGATTTCTTCATTGCTTACGTCCTGAATCGAAATAGTAGCCATTGTTTTTTCAACAGGTCGATTGTTATAAAAAAGGTATGCAGTCGCTGCAATAAACAAAATAGAGGCTGCGATGGCTACTCTAAAAAATGGAAGCAATTTAATCACCTTTGCTTTTTTATTATTGTCTCTAATAGTATTTAATACTTGCTCTGTAAATTTTTCAAAGTATCCAGAGGGCACAGTTTGAGCCCTCTGCTCAAAAGCCGAAAGTTCCTCCTTTGAAAATAAATTTTCAACCAAGGCGCTGTCTTCTATTAATTCGGTATTGTTAGGTGTCGGTCTCATTTCGTAATTTTGACTCTTTAAAGTGTAAGAGGTTTAATCCTTTCTAATAAATTTTTCAATTTTTTTCACTGCTTGGTGAAAATTAGCTTTGGCACCCCCTATAGTAGTGCCCATGATTTCTGCAATTTGTTCATAGGGTAAGGCATCAAAATATCTCGCTATAAATACAAGCCGCTGTTTTTCAGGTAATTGTTTAACGGCGGTTTCTAAGACGATGGTCACTTCCGTGCTTTTGGGTTGATCCGATTCCCCTGTTGCATTGTCATATGCAATGGTATCATTAGTGGTTACCTTGTTCTTATGCCGCTTTTCCTTTTGTAAAAAATTTAATGTTTCATTGTATGCAATCCTAAAAACCCAGGTTCCAAACTCACTTTCCATTTTAAAGCTATCTAGCTTGTTCCATACCTTAATCCACACCTGTTGAGCAATATCATCCGCATCTGCATGAACTGTAACCATTCTTTTGATTTGGTAATATACCTTTTGCTGGTGTTTTTTTAATAATTCAGTAAAGCAAGCTTCTTTATTGTTTGCTGCTTGAAACTGGGTTATTAATAATTGATCACTTTGCATAGACTATAAATTTAGACATTCCTTTTTAAGAATAGTTTAAAGAAGGATAAATGGCTTTTTTGAGAACCCTTTTGTCTATACCTTTATTGAGTACATAATTAAATATAGCATGAAAAAGATGATTCTCGTTTTAATGCCACTATCCATATTGATGGCGACGAATGTTAAAGGACAAGCACCTCAAGTAGTCATTGACAAAGCTGAAACAGAGCGGATCGAAAAATTCTTATCCTCTGACGACTTAGCCGGTCGAAAAACGTTTAGTAAGGACATTGACAAAGCTGCTGACTTTATTGCGAATGAATTTAAAACTGCTGGTTTGGCTAAACTAAACCCATTACCAACTTATTTACAAAGTTTCACAAAATTGAATGTAAAATTCATTTCTGCAAAAGGCAACTTGGACGGAACTGAAATAGAGGGGAGAAGCATTATTGCAGTTACACCGCAAGCTAGTTTAGTAGTGAACGAAACAAGCGGATACGAAGTAGTGAAAATCAATAAAGAGGACAATTTAATAGTAGCTGTTAGGAAATATATCGCAGCCAACAAGCCTTATGTAGTTATGGTAGATGAAAGTTTTGCGCAAAATTTTAATAGATTGGTGCAATTAAAATCAAACACCAATGCACAACAAGCTTCATTAATTTTTGTCTTAAGCAATCTATCCCCTGCAAAATTCTCCTTTGATATACAAAATCAAATTGAGCAACTCCCGTTAGCAAATGTGGTTGGAGTTATACCTGGCAAGACAATGCCTAATGAGTATGTGATTTTTTCAGGGCATTACGACCATTTAGGAGTGAATGGCAAGAAGGCAGTAGACGGAGATTCGATATACAACGGAGCAAATGATGATGCTGCCGGAACTACTGCTATGATTATGTTGTCTAAATATTTTAAAAAATTAAACAACAATGCTAGAACTTTAATTTTTGTTGCATTTACTGCTGAGGAAGTAGGTGGATTTGGTGCTCAATATTTTTCAAAACAATTTGACCCAATGACTGTAAAGGCGATGTTCAATTTAGAGATGATTGGAACTGAAAGCAAATGGGGTAAAAATAGCGCCTATATTACAGGCTTCGAAAAAACGAATATGGGAACCATATTGCAAAAGAATTTAGAAGGCACTGGTTTTCAGTTTTACCCAGATCCCTATACCGATCAAAATTTGTTTTACAGATCTGACAACGCGACTTTGGCTAGACTAGGTGTGCCAGCGCATACCATTTCTACTTCGAAGATGGATAATGAACCTACGTACCATAAGGTGAGTGACCAATTTGAAACGATTGACCTAGTTAATATGAATGAGATCATTAAAGCGATCGCTTTAAGTGCTCAGTCCATTATTTCAGGTAAGGACACCCCAACAAGAGTGGATACGACGCAGTTAAAATAATTTTTTCTGTTTTACATAAAAAAGCGATTTCAAATGCAATTAATGCTGCACCAATTTATTTAGAAAAGCTTGGGGCTGATTGGTGGTAATTAGGGTCACTCCTTGCGCTTGCAATAATTGCAAGTCTTCGATTAAATTTACAGTCCAGCTACCTACTTTTAGTTTATTTGACAAGGCATTGGCTACAATCGTTTGATCTGCTAAGTAGCTTTTATAATTGTAATTGATTCCGTCGAAATTGGCATTTTTAATAGTAGCAATAGACTGGTCCGCCTCTAGGTATAAAACAGTAGCTGTTGGATTTATTTTCTTTATTGTTTGTAATATTTCAAAACTGAAACTAATGTATACGATTCTATTTTCGATCCCCATTTTTTTTGCCAATGCAAGGGTTTCAATGGTAGTTTTATAATCAAGGTCCTTATTCGTAACCGCCTGCTTTATTTCACAAATTAAGAGCGTATTGTGTTTTTTGTTGGTACCTGCGGAAAAATAAGCGGCTAATGTTGGCAAGTCCTCTCCATTAGACAATTTATTTTTATTTAAATCGGCGTAGGTATTTAATTCTATAGTATCTCCAAAATGAGCAGGATCATGATTTACAACCAATATTCCGTCTTTTGTACTTCTTACGTCAAACTCACTTCCATAACAATTTAATTGAATGGCTTTTTGTAATGATGCAATTGAATTTTCTGGCAAATTAAATTCTTTCCACGCACCACGATGTGCAATTATTTTGGTTTCGGTTTGTGCGTTGGCAAGATTCATAATTAAGCTCATTAATAAAAAACCGGTTATTTTTTTCATTTTGGATATTTAGTCAATGTTTTCAAAAGTTCCCTTGTCTGTATTTTTTCGAACCTTACCAGCTTCAAATATTTTTCCATTCATAGCAATGTAAACGCCGGCCGGTAGCACTTGCACAAAAGCTGAAGCACTTCCTAAATTAAATAAACCATCGGAACTCCCAAATTTATAAGGGATCATTGCGCCGGTGAGTACAATCGTTTTACCGACACAATGTTTTGCCAAATAGGACGCCGTGATGGCCATCGTATCAGTGCCATGGGTGATTAATATTTTTTGCTCTTTGCAGCTATTACAGGCTTGTGCAATTGCCTCCCTATCTGATTCTTCAAAATCCAAGCTATCCTTCATCATGAGCGTACTAATGGACAAGTTTAACTCGCTTCTGCCTAATACAAGCATTTCATGTAAATGTGTTTCCTTAAAGTATAGGCTACCATTAAGCTCATTATATTCTTTATCAAATGTGCCACCCGTAATCAAAACTTTTATGCCATTTTGCATTGTGATATTATTTATAAGTTCACTTTAAAATTGTCTAATGGGAGAATTGCTAGGATCTATCCACATGTCAATTCTGTCTTGTTTGCGATTATCAGAGATCGATAATTTTTGTGCCTTCGTTAATGTTAACATTTTATTATTGGGAATACTATTCGCTTTTGTGGCAACAGCACCGCTAATTATATTTAATGCAATTTTAAAATACGTTTCATTTTGATCTCCTAATTGATAATATGGAACTACATTATCCTCTTTAAAGTAGTTTGGAGTAAATCCATCCACTGTGCCATAGTTTGATTCTAGTTTTGAATTT
>CALPKD020000060.1 GCA_943324055.2 Chitinophaga pinensis | reverse complement strand
TTTGAAGATCTTCCTCCAGCCGCATTTGCATGTCCACCCCCTTCAAAATGAGTTCTTGCAAAGATATTGACATCAAACTTACCTTTACTCCTAAAACTCCATTTTCTTTCCTCTTCTCTGTCAATAACAATGGCTGCAAATTTAATGCCTTGTATTGACAATAAATAATTTACTAAGCCTTCTGTATCCCCCGTTCTTAATTCAAATTTGTAGATGTCCGTTTTAGGGATGGCTAAAATGGCGGTATTATAATCATACATTATCTGCATTCTATTCAAAAAGGCATTTCCCATAAATTTCAAACGACCTTCCGTAGATTGGTCATAGATGTTTTCATGGATAATAGAATGTTTTAAACCCAACTCTTTTAAATGGGCGACAATTTTATGAACTGAAGCTGTGGTAGATGGGAATCGGAAGGAGCCAGTATCGGTCATTAAACCAGTATATAAGCAGGTTGCAATATCTAATGTAATCAAGTTACTGTGTCCTGATTGAACAATAAAATCATAAATCATCTCACAGGTCGAGCTCATTTGAACATCACTAATCCCATAACCAAAGGACGGTGTATCAGGTTGTTGATGATGGTCAATTAATATTTTAATGGCTTTGGATGCTTGAATGACCGGTTCTAAATTTTTAGTTCTGTGCAAGATGTTAAAATCAAGACAGAATACATAATCTGCCTCATTTACTAAAGTTGTTGATAATTCCTTATTGTGTTCAAAATCAATCACTTTATCCGTCCCTGGCATCCAATTTAAAAATTGAGCCCAGTTTGTTGGGGACACCACCGTTACATCATGTCCTAATTGAACTAAAAAGTGATACAAGGCTAAACTTGAGCCCATAGCATCACCATCAGGTTTTTGATGGGAAGTGATTACTGCCTTAAAAGGCTTATTTAGAAATGGGAAAAATTGGTCGATAGATTGCATAGAAATACAAATTTAGCATAAATCGGATGTTTTTCAGTAATTTTGCGGCCTCAATTAGAAACATTTATAACAAAAACATATGACTAACAGAACATTTACAATGGTGAAGCCTGATGCAACTTCAAAAGGTTATACAGGAGCGATCTTAGATCAAATCATTAAGGCTGGATTTAGCGTAAAAGCAATGAAATGGGTGAAATTGACTGCTGAGCAAGCTGGACAGTTTTATGAAGTGCATAAGGAAAGACCTTTTTACGGTGAATTAGTTGAATTTATGAGTAGTGGCCCTATTGTTGCTGCTATCTTAGAAAAAGAGAATGCTGTTGCAGATTTCAGAACTTTGATTGGCGCAACTAACCCTGCACAAGCTGAAGAAGGTACCATTCGCAAAAACTTTGCTGCTTCAATTGGCGAGAATGCTGTTCACGGAAGTGATAGTGATGAGAATGCTCAAATCGAAGGAAATTTTTTCTTCAATAATTTAGAGCGTTTCTAGTATTGTATTCATTCAACGAATACGTTTCACTTATTCAGTAGTACTATAAAAAAAAGCTTCCTATGCAATGCGTAGGAAGCTTTTTTTATAAGTAGCTTTTTTAAAAATTATTTTTTGGCTGCACGTGTTTTAGGCTTACCGTATTTTTTCTGCATGTCTTCCTTTCTGTTTTTTCGCACATTTACTTTACTATTTTTTGCAGATTTTTCGTGGAAGGAAGCCCCTCTTTCTTCTTTCTTAGGAAGTTTAATTTGGATAATCTTCATTCTAATTTTTGGCATCTCATCTTCGGTCAACACGGTTGATATCTCCAATGCTTCAGGAAGTTCAGACATTGGAATTTCTTGCTTCATTAAAGTTTCAATTGCTCGTTTTTCCTTTATTTCTTTTTCAGTAATAAAAGTAATAGCAATACCCTTTTTATCGGCACGTCCAGTACGTCCAATTCGATGTATATAGTTCTCTGGAACATCTGGCGTATCAAAGTTAATAACATGGGTAACTTCTGCAACGTCAATACCACGAGCCATTACATCAGTTGAGATAATATATTTGAAAACACCTGACTTAAATTGATTCACCGTATTGAAACGATAATTCTGTTCTTTATTAGAGTGAATGACTCCAACAATTTCAGGGAATTTAGCAATTAACTGCTCGTATAATTGATCTGCTAAACTTTTAGTGGCAGCGAAAATTAAGACCTTGGTCATGGTCTCATCCGAAGTTAAAAGCAATTCTAATAAATTAACCTTTGTGTTAAAGTTAGGAACTGCGTATCCGATTTGAATAATATTTTCTAAAGGGGTTCCTGTAGGCGCAGCTTCTACTCTTTCAGGATTCGTGAAATAGTCGTTCATTAATTTTTCAACTTCGTCAGTAATCGTAGCCGAAAAAAGTAAGTTTTGTCTTTTAATGGGCAACAATTGTAAGATGTTCGTGATCTGTGTTCTAAAACCTAAATTCAACATTTCATCCATCTCATCAATGACCAACCTTTTGATGTTCTTAGTTTTTAACCCCCCATTCATAATTAAATCAAATAAACGACCTGGTGTGGCTACTAAAACATCTACACCTTTTTCAATCTCTAGTTGCTGTGTATTGATATTCACACCTCCAAAAACACCCACAGTAAGTACACTCATGTAGGGTGTTAACTTATTAACTGCCTCCACTACCTGAACCACCAATTCCCTGGTAGGAACAATAATTAGGATTTGAGGGTTTTTAGATTTGTCAAATTTCCATTGTCTTAAACAAGGTAATAAATACGCAAATGTTTTACCTGTCCCTGTTTGAGCAATACCACAAACGTCCCGACCAGACATCGCAATAGGGAAAACCCTATGTTGTATGGTAGTGGCTTGTGTGTAACCTAGTTCATCAATTGCCCTCATTAATGAGGAACTCAAATTTAAATCTTCAAAATTCATAGGTTACAAAGGTAGTTTATTATTATTTGACCATGTCCGTCAAGAGATATTACCAATAAATAGTATATAATGCTGCAATGATACCCATTACGATAATGGCTCCAACAGCAAAAGATGGATTTAGTTTGAATAATTTTTTGTCAATTTCTAATGCATTTGGTTTTATGCCTTTCCAGTTTTCATACAAGCTAATCAGCACCATTCCCAATACACAGATCATAAATACAAATCCCATTCTATCTAAAAATGGTATTTCAAATACGCCTTGTTCATTGGCTTTGGAGAAACCATAGGATTCTAAGAAAGCTAAATTAATCGTTCCAGGTATGAATTTAAAAAATAGGGAGAAAGCAAATCCTCCAATGGTGGCAAATAAAGCTGCATTTGAAGTAGTACGTTTCCAGAAAAAACCAAGTATAAACATGGCGAAAATACCAGGACTCACAAAACCAGTGTATTCTTGAATGTATTGAAATCCTCCTTTCTTGTCAATCCCCATTAATGGAGCAATAATCACAGCAAGTAGCATGGCAATTACTACAGTAACTTTTCCCACTTTTACCAGTTTTAATTCCGACGCACCTTTATTTAAATGTTTTTTATAAATGTCTAAGGTGAATATGGTGGAGATACTGTTTGCCTTGCCGGCCAATGAAGCTACGATAGCGGCACTTAAAGCCGCAAAGGCTAGCCCTTTTAATCCCACAGGTAAAAGATTTAATAAAACTGGATATGCTTTATCTGGATTTACAGATCCATCTTGTAACATTTCAGTTTGAAAACTTCCGTTTTGATATAAAACATACGCTGCAATACCGGGTAAAACCACAATAATTGGCATGATTAATTTAATAAATGCCGCGAATAAAATACCATTACGAGCTGTTTTCAAATCAGCTCCTAATGCACGTTGAGTAATGTATTGATTACATCCCCAATAGTTTAAATTAACAATCCACATTCCTCCTACTAATACTGTTAAACCAGGCAAGTCCATAAAATTAGGATTGTCTTTTTTAAGGATCATATGAAAATGATCATTTGCTTGAGATGACATTATTTTGAATCCATTAATGACGCCGGTTTCTCCAAAATGAGTAGATACTAAATTCAAAGCAATGTAGGTAGTAACTAAACCGCCTAAGATTAAAAATAATACTTGAATCACATCGGTAAAGCCGATTACTTTCATGCCACCTAGCGTGATTACAATGGCAAATAGAGAAAGTACATACATGATCAATGTCGTGTTTATCCCAGAAATACTATTAATCGCTAAGGCACCTAAATATAAAATAGACGTTAGGTTTACTACCACATAAAGTAATAACCAAAAAACAGCCATAATCATTGCAACCGTTCCATTGTATCTGGTCTGCAAAAACTGAGGCATGGTATATATCTTATTCTTTAGATAAACAGGTATGAAAAAGATTGCAACAATCATTAAGGTAGCAGCAGCCATCCATTCGTAAGCAGCTATTGCTAAACCCATTTTAAAACCACTACCGCTCATGCCAATAAATTGTTCTGCTGAAATATTGGAAGCGATTAAGGATGCACCAATTGCCCACCAGGTCAAAGAACCTTCCGCTAAAAAATAATCATGGGAAGCAGAAACGCTCGCTTTCATTTTTTTTCGATAAACGTATAATCCATAACCAGTAACAACTAAAAAATAAATAAAAAAAACGATGTAATCTTTAATGTTTAAAGTATTCATAGGGTTAAATATATCTGTTGATTAAATTTTCAATCCATTCTTGTTTGCCACTGATAATAGCAGGTTCGCCTTGTTGTATGGCATAGGCTCTTAAATCCTCAAGTGTTAATTTACCTGACTCAAATTGATTACCAATCATAGCATCAAAACTGCTGTACCTATCCTTTAGCATTTGCTTATAGTTAGAGGATTGTAGTAAATTATCAGCAACCACTAAGGCCCTTGCAAAAGTATCCATGCCTCCAATATGTGCATGAAATAAGTCAGCGGAATCGGTACTATTTCTTCTGATTTTTGCATCAAAATTAATTCCGCCACCTGCAAAACCGCCTGCTTGTACAATCACTAACATGGACTCCACTAGTTCATTAATATTGGTCGGAAATTGATCTGTATCCCAACCATTTTGATAATCTCCTCTGTTCGCATCCATACTCCCTAACATCCCTGCATCCACAGCAACTTGTAATTCATGCTGAAAAGTATGACCTGCCAAGGTTGCATGATTCACTTCAATATTTAATTTAAAATCATTTTGTAGACCATAATGATTCAAGAATCCAATCACTGTTTCACAATCATAATCGTATTGATGTTTGCTAGGTTCGCAAGGTTTGGGCTCAATAAAAAAAGTGCCTTTGAAACCATTTTTTCGAGCATAATCTTTTGCAGTATGTAAGAAGGTAGCTAAGTGATCTTTCTCCCTTTTCATATTGGTATTTAACAAACTCATATATCCTTCTCGTCCTCCCCAAAAAACATAATTTTCGCCATCCAAAGCGATGGTTGCATCTAATGCGGCTTTTACTTGTGCCCCTGCATGACTCAATACATGAAAATCTGGATTGGTAGCAGCGCCATTCATATAACGTGGGTTTGAAAATAAATTTGCTGTGCCCCATAACAATTGAACCCCACTTGCTTTTTGTTTAGCACTTAAATAGTCTACCATCAAATTTAATCGTCTTTCATTTTCTACAATATCATTTGTATAATCCACCACATCCACATCATGAAAACAATAAAAGGGAATATTCAATTTAGTTAACATTTCAAAAGCTGCATCTGCTTTATCCTTTGCTCTTTCAATTGGATCTGTTTTAGTGTTCCATTCAAATATATGTGTAGGTGCTCCAAAAGGATCTGCACCGTTGCCATTAAAACTATGCCAATACGCACCTGCAAAACGAAGCCATTCTTTCATTGTTTTGCCAGCAACAATCTGTGATTCATTATACCATCTAAACGCAAAGGGGTTGTCAGATGCGAGCCCTTCATATTTAATTTCAGGAATACCTTTAAAGTAAGTTTTGTCACCCGTTAAAATTGCCATAGTATGTTTTTATGATTTTAAAATATTTTGTAATTTTTCGAGCCATTTTGAATACAATTGAGTATACAAATTTGCTTGGTCAGGATAGACGATTCTTAAAGGTTTCACATCCTTAAATGCTTCCGTTTCATTTTTGTATGCTCCGATACCAATAGCTGCTCCGATTGCCGCACCAACACTTCCATCATTATTGTATATTTCAACCGGAATTCCTGTAGTGTTTACAAAGCTATTTACAAACACATCACTCAGGAATAAATTTGTTCGACCTGCTTTAATAACGGAAGGTTGCATTCCGTTATCTTTCATTATATCTAAACCATATTTAAAAGCGAAACAAATACCTTCTTGAGCAGCTCGATATAAATGTGCATTTGTATGCAAATTAAATTGGATTCCATTCACGTGGGCGTCTACTAATTTGTTATTTAAAATCCTTTCTGATCCATTACCAAATGGAAATATCGAAAGTCCTTCACTTCCAATCGGAACCCGTGATGCCATATCATTCATGGTCTCATAGGTGATGGTATCACTGGTTGTTTGCTTGATCCATTTGTTTAAAATCCCTGTACCATTGATACATAATAAAACCCCTATACGATTGGATGCATCTGTATGGTTAATATGAGCAAAACTGTTGATTCTTGAATCCTTGTCAAAAGCCAATTGATCTGTAACTCCGTATACTACTCCGCTAGTTCCCGCAGTAGCTGCAACTTCACCAGGTTCAAGGACATTTAAGGATAACGCATTGTTTAATTGATCCCCTGCCTTATAGGTAACTTGTAAATGAATGGGTAAGGACAATTTTTCTGCAACGGTTTGTTTGATTGTACCATGTGAAGCGCATACTGGCTGGATGGTTGGAATGATCGATTTATCAAATCCAAAATAATCGAAAACATCATTGCTTAAGGACTTGTTTTGAAAATCCCAAAAAATACCCTCACTTAAAGCAGATACTGTTGTAGATTTTTCGCCAGTAAATTTCATTGAAATATAATCACCAGGGAGTAGGATTGTTTTTATTTTATTATATAAATCCGGCTCGTTCATTTTAACCCAAGCCAATTTACTAGCCGTAAAATTTCCTGGCGCGTTTAATAAATGTGTTAAACAATGATTATGACCAATGGTGGCAAATGCGGTATTACCTATTTCTACCGCCCTGCTATCACACCATATAATACTATTT
>CALPKD020000059.1 GCA_943324055.2 Chitinophaga pinensis | reverse complement strand
GTGGAATTTTGGTTTTCTTTTCAAATGCCCTTTCTTGATTACAAAAAAATCCTGTTTGGGTAGTATAATAATTTCCAGCAACATGAACGGTTGTCATGTAATTATTGTTTCGAAACAAATCGGGTGTTGTCAAGTTTTTTTTTGCTACTGCTAATTTCCAATACGCTTTATTGTCAACTGCTTTCATATTTTGGGCGGGCGCTTGTGTAAATAATAAAGCTAGCAACAAGGTGGTTGCTAGCTTTATTGAATAATATATAAGTTTCAATTTGTTATGCATAGTAGTCTATCCCATGTTATGGAACACCTTATTAACGTCTTCGTCTTCTTCTAATCTTTCAATCAACTTACTTACGTCTTCTGCTTGTTCATCGGTTACAGGGACCGTTGTAGTAGGAATCCATTCAAGCTCAGCGCTAATAGGGTTGATGTTTTTGTCTTCTAGTGCTTTTTGTAAATTTCCAAAATCAGTAAATGCACAACGTAATACAATAATCGGATTTCCATTGTCGTCGTTGCTTTCTCCTAATTCGTCTAAGCCATGGTCAATTAATTCAAGTTCCAAGTCATCCATATTAATTCCCTCTGGCTTTAAGTTGAATACGCCCATTTTCTTAAATTGAAAACTTACGCTTCCGCTATTTCCTAATGCACCATGGCCTTTATTAAAGTGACTTTTAACATTGGCAACTGTTCTTACATGGTTGTCTGTTGCAGTCTCTACTAATAATGCAACACCATGAGGTGCATAGCCTTCATATAATATTTCCTCATAGTTACTTGTGTCCTTACCCATTGCACGCTTAATGGCTGCCTCCACACGATCCTTGGGCATGCCAGCACTTCGTGCATTTTGATAAAGTCGTCTTAAAGCAGGGTTGTCATCTGGATTAGGGCCACTTGCTTTTACTGCAATTACAATTTCTTTACCGATACGCGTAAACTGCTTTGCCATACGATCAAAGCGTTTGAACATCGTGGCTTTTCTTACTTCAAATATCCTTCCCATATTTTCTTTATTTAAGATCTGCAAAAATAGGACAAAAAAAATAGTCCCGAAAATCGGGACTATTTTAATTTTATCATTCAACCGAACTAGTTGTTCAATTTGCTATGTTTTTTGCCATAAATGAAATAAACCACTAGGCCTAGGGCCATCCAAGCGAATGCTACTTTCAAAGTTTGTGCATCTAATGCGAAAATCATTGCTAAGCAGATAATTGCGCCTAAAATAGGTACCAATGGAACCAATGGTGTTTTAAATGGACGCTCCATATCTGGTGATTTACGACGTAAAATCCAGATTCCTAAGCTAACCAATACAAATGCGAACAAAGTACCAAATGAGGTTAAATCTCCTGCAACGTTACCTGGAACGAATGCAGCGAATGCACCTACAAATAGGAATAAGATCCAGTTTGATTTGTATGGAGTTCTGTATTTAGGGTGTAAGTCAGAGAATACCTTTGGCAATAAACCATCATTTGCCATTGAATAAAACACACGAGACTGTCCCATTAACATCACTAATATTACTGAAGAGAAACCGGCTAAAATCGCAACCGTAACTGCAGTAGCTAACCAGCCGTAACCAGTCATGTAAGTTGAAATAGCGTAAGCAACGGATGCTTCTCTACCTTTTAATGGATCCACGAAATCTTTCCAATTCGCAACACCTGTTAAAACGTGTCCAAATAAGATGTATAAAATAGTACAAACCACTAGTGATCCTAGGATACCAATTGGCATGTCTCTTTTTGGATTTTTTGCTTCTTGTGCAGCAGTTGAAACTGCATCAAAACCAATAAAGGCAAAGAATACAATTGCAGCACCACCAAGAACTCCACCCCAGCCATGCTTAAAGGCGCCTGAGTAATCGGCAATTACTTTGCCGGCAGCATCAATTACTGGTGGTTGGTTTGCAGGAATTAAATAAGGGGTATGATTTTCAGGTCGGATAAACTGCCAGCCTAAAACAATAAAGATGATTACGATGGCCACTTTAATAAATACAATGATACCATTGACAATCGCTGATTCTTGTGTTCCTTTAATTAACAACAAAGTCAACAATAATAAAATGATTAATGCAGGCGCATTCATAAAGCCATGATGCGTTGCGCCTAAAGTATCCGTAAAGCTCTCAAACGGGGAATGGCTCCATTCATACGGTATTCGCCCTCCCAGCAGTTTGTTTAAATATTCACTCCAAGCAATTGAAACCGTAGCGGCTCCTAAAGCATATTCCATAATTAATGCCCAGCCAATAATCCAAGCGACTGTTTCACCCATTGTTACATAAGAATAAGCATAGGCACTTCCTGATATAGGAATCATTGCAGCAAATTCGGCATAACATAAACCCGCAAAGGCACAACCTACTGCGGCTACAATAAAGGATAAAGTTACAGCGGGTCCTGCAGCTTGTCCAGCGGCAGCAGCAGTTCTTACAAAAAGTCCAGCACCAATGATGGCACCAACACCTAATGCAACTAAGTTACCGGCTCCCAAAGTACGTTTAAGTCCTTTTTCACCTTCATCCGCTTGAGCCAACATGACTGCAAGGTCTTTTTTTCTAAATAAACTCATAGTTAATGGTTTGCTTTTGATTCAATTTATGTTGAAAAATAGCACTTTTTTTGCAAAAACAAGCTCCTTTTTTATGAAAACATCCACACGCAAGCACCTCTTTTTTTAACACTTAAGTCTTATATTGCATCACTATCTTATATATGAAAAAATCTAACAGACTCACCCTATTTATTGTCATTGCCATGGTTGCAGGAGCAATCTTGGGCTATTTCGTTCACGAAAAATATGACGAGGCAACCATTGCTGAATTTTCAAAAAACATAAAGTTATTTACGACGATATTTTTAAGGCTTGTGCAAATGATTATCGCCCCATTGGTATTTACTACATTGGTAGTGGGTATCGCCAAGCTGGGAGATTTGAAAACAGTTGGCCGAGTAGGTGGTAAGGCCTTGTTGTGGTTTGTAACGGCAAGTTTGGTAAGCTTAATGATTGGCTTAGTACTTGTGAACCTATTCAAGCCAGGAGCAGGTATTGAATTGAGTAATGCTGACGTAACCGGAGCCAAGGATTTAATGGGCAAGACGCAGGTATTTAGCTTATTGAACTTTGTGGAGCACGTGTTTCCAAAAAGCATGATTGAATCCATGGCGAATAATGAAATATTGCAAATTGTAATATTCAGTATTTTCTTTGGAGTAGCTGCGGCTGCGATTGGGGAGCCGGTAAAAGGATTAATAAAAGCCTTTGACCACTTTGCGCAAATTATTCTTAAAATGGTGGGATATGTGATGAACTTTGCTCCATTAGGTGTTTTTGGTGCCATTGCTGCGGTGATTGCAACAAAGGGCTTAGCTATTTTCATATTCTATGGCAAATATTTATTGTACTTCCTAATGGGTATTGGTACGCTGTGGGTGGTGTTATTGGGTGTAGGGTTTTTAATTTTAAGAAAAAGAGTACCCAGTTTATTAAAACATATTGCGAATCCATTGGTGATCGCATTTAGTACCACTAGTAGTGAAGCAGTATTTCCAAAACTAACAGAGGAATTGGAACGTTTTGGATGCAAGGATAAAATTGTATCCTTTATTTTGCCATGGGGCTATTCATTTAATTTAGATGGTAGCATGATGTATATGACTTTTGCTAGTATGGCAATTGCACAAGCTTACGGAATTCACTTAGATATCGGTACACAAATCACCATGTTACTTGTGCTGATGTTAACTAGTAAAGGGATTGCAGGCGTTCCGCGTGCGTCGCTCGTAGTAGTGACTGCGACTTGTGCGATGTTTAAAATACCTCCCGAAGGAATTGCACTTATTTTGCCAATTGATCACTTTTGCGATATGTTTAGAACGGCAACAAATGTATTAGGTAATAGTTTGGCGACAACAGTCGTGAGTAAATGGGAGGGTGCATTAGAAGATCCTCAACAAGTATAATTAATTACCTTATTAGATTATGATTACTTTATTAGAAGCATTTCATTGGAGTCAATTATTACAACCTCAATTTTATATTGAACATGGTGGACTTTGGTTAATCATGTTTGTGGTCTTTGCAGAGACTGGTTTATTCGCAGGCTTCTTTTTGCCAGGGGATAGCTTGTTATTTGTTGCGGGTATTTATTGTGCTCCTTTGGCGGCCGAAATTTTTCATTCAAATAATGAGTGGATAAATTTAGGGGTCCTATTCTTATTTATTACTACTGCAGGGGTATTAGGGAATTATATTGGTTATTCATTTGGGAAAAAAGTGGGGCCAACGATGTATGATTGGAAAGAAAATCTTTTTTTCAAGAAAAAATATTTATTACAAGCTGAGGAGTTTTATATCAAGCACGGAGGCAGCGCCATTATCATTGCGCGTTTCATTCCTATAGTAAGAACGTTTGCGCCAATTGTAGCAGGGATTGTACAAATGGACAAACGCAAGTTTATGTTTAATAATATTGTGGGTTGTGCAGCTTGGGTTGGGAGTATGTTATGTGCTGGCTACTTTCTTCAGTCATGGATTTTAACCCATTTTAATTTTGACCTTAAGCACCATTTAGAAGTCATCGTTTTAGGGATTGTCTTAATCACGACGGCACCTGTTATCATTAAAGTTATTACTCACAAAACTAGCAAGTAAAATTTCATGAATTCTAATAAACAAATTGGATTATTATCCTTACCTGTTTTTGTAGCCGCTTTGGGTTATTTTGTAGACGTCTACGATTTACTTTTATTTACTATTGTGCGCCAGCCAAGTGTTATGAGTTTAGGTTCAACTGCTGCTACCATCATCGAAGACAGTGCTCATATTATCAACTGGCAAATGTCAGGACTGTTAATTGGGGGTATTTTATGGGGCATATTAGGAGACAAAAAAGGCCGCCTTAAAGTGCTATTTGGGTCGATTGTATTGTACTCAGTCGCAAATTTTTTAACGTCATTTGTGCAAACTGTTGATCAGTATGCTTATTGCCGTTTTATAGGTGGGATTGGCTTGGCTGGAGAATTAGGAGCAGGTATTACATTAGTGTCTGAAATGCTCCCTAAAAATAAAAGAGGGATTGGCACTTCCATGGTAGCAGGTATTGGTTTATTTGGAGCAGTGTTTGCTTATTTTACTTTCAAGTACACAAGTGATTGGAGATTATGTTACCAAATTGGTGGGGTTTTAGGATTTGGATTATTAATATTAAGAGTAAAAGTGGCAGAATCTTTTATGTTCGAATCCGCGAAATTGGCAAATATTGGCAAGGGAAATTTTCTCCTATTCTTTACCTCCAAAAAACGATTTATAAAATACATCACTGCTATTTTAATTGGCTTACCCACTTGGTTTGTGATAGGGGTGATGGTGAATTATAGTAATAAATTTGCAACAGGATTATATGGCATTAATTTAATTGATTCGGGCAAGTCGGTCATGTTTGCATATATCGGAATTGCGACTGGCGATTTATTAGTAGGCTATGTGAGTCAATATTTTAAGAGTCGTAAAAAAGCATTGTTGTTGTTTTATTCATTAAGTATTATCGGCATGGTATTATTTTATAGTTCGTATAATAGCAATGACGACCGCATGTATGCTATTTGTGCATTTCTAGGCTTTAGTACTGGCTATTGGGCAATTTTTAACCAAATGGCTGCGGAGCAATTTGGAACCAATTTACGCGCAACTGCTGCAACCACTATACCAAACATGGTTCGGGGAGCACTTCCGTTGATTAACTTTTTGTTTTTAGATATTTTACAAAAAAAGCTGGGTTGGACGATTGTGCAAAGTGGCATTTTTACAGGCGTTACGGTGATGGTTATTACGCTTATTGCATTTGTATTTACTGAAGAAACCTATCATAAGGATTTGGATTATTTGGAACATGATAATCCACTTCCGTAGCTAACATAAGTATGCGTTTATTATTTATCCGTTTTTCATCCATCGGTGATATTGTACTCACGACTCCCGCGATTCGTTGCGCAAAGCAACAAATTCCGGGTGTTGAGATTCATTTTTTGACAAAGGAATCCATGAAGGAAATTACTGAGTCAAGCCCGTATATTGATCACTTTCATTACTTAGACAACGACTTAAATAATACGATTCAAAGCTTAAAAAATTTTGAGTTTGATCACATCATAGATTTACATAATAATCTTAGGACCTTTAAAATCAAGCAAGCGATAAAAGTGAAAGCGACTAGTTATCGAAAATTAAGTTTGCTAAAATTAGTACTCGTACAATTTCACATAAACCTTCTGCCTGCATCCCATGTTTGCGACCGTTATATGGATACCCTAAAATCCTTTGGGGTACAAAATGATGAGCAAGGATTGGATTATTTTTTACCTGCATCAGTAGTGGACAACCCTACTAAATTGCCGCCGACGCATCAAGGGGGCTTTGCAGCATTGGTGATTGGGGCATCCTACTTCACTAAAAAAATGCCAATCGACAAACTTATTGAATTGTGTAGCAAAATACAATATCCAATTGTGTTAATTGGCGGGAAAGACGACCAGGCGACAGGCGACTTAATTGCAAGCTCAAACCCTTCTAAAATTTTCAATACAAGTGGCGCATTGAGCATCAACGAGTCAGCTGCTATCATTCAACGGGCTAAATTGGTATTATCCAATGATACTGGCTTCTTGCATGTAGCTTGCGCCTTTAAAAAACCAACCATTATTTTTTGGGGTGCGACTACTCCGGTTTTGCAGTTCGGAGCTTATTATCCTTTACATAGCGATGTAAAAACTTTTGATGCAATCGTACCTAATTTAAATTGCCAGCCCTGCTCAAAGCAAGGCACACATATTTGCCCTAAAGGACACTTTAACTGCATGCGCTTACAGGATACGCAACTTATTGCTGATAAGGCAACTGAATATCTTTCTTAGCACTGTTGATTAAGAATATATCATTGAGCTGCTTGGATTAAAAACCAAGAAGCCCCGCTAATGCGAGGCTTCTATATAAAATAATTCGGTGCTTATTTTAGGCGGCGCTTATAATGTTTTTAAAACATCATTCATGCTTCTTACAGCATCAGCACTTTTATTGAAAGCAGCTTGTTCATCTGCAGACAAATCTATTTCTACAATCTT
>CALPKD020000058.1 GCA_943324055.2 Chitinophaga pinensis | reverse complement strand
TTGCCAATTCAAATACTACAACGAATAATCAACAACAAAAATTAGGAGCTACGATTGATCACAAAGTGTCTGAAACTTTTTCATTTAAGTTTACACCGAGTATCACGAATCAGCATAATACTTCAGTAGGAGCGTCTAGTACTGAAACCACGTTACCAGATGGCACTAAAACCAATTCAACTACAACCGCTTCGTCAAGTGTAACAGACGCGGTAAATGCCTCAAGCAATTTATTATTACGTAAAAAGTTTGTAAAAAAAGGACGTACTATTTCATCTACCATCACGAATAGCTTTAATCAGTCTACTTCTAATAGCAATCAATTTACTGACCAGTTATATTATACAGGAGGGGCGATTACTAAGGATTCTGTATTAGATCAAAAAAGTAATCGTAAGGGAAACACGAAAGCATACGGACTAAATGTAGTATATACGGAACCATTAGGCAAGCGTTCTATTTTAGAATTTAATACGTACTTAAATAAAAGTATTGGCGAAAGTAGTAAGCAGGTGTTTGATAAAAATAAAACAACGGGCCTTTACGACGCATTAAATACTAGGCTTACCAATGAATTTAATAGTGACTACACTTATGTAGGCGGTGGAATGAACTTTAGAAGCAATCAGAAAAAATATAATTTCTCTACAGGCTTCTCCTTACAAAGTGCACAATTGACTGGGGAAAATGTAAGTGCTAAAACAAAACTAAATCAAGAATTTAAAGACATCTTACCGTCGGCGATGTTCCAATATAATTTTTCTCAAACAAAAAATTTGAATATTAATTACCGAACGTCTACCAATCAGCCTTCGTTAACGCAATTGCAACCAGTGCTAGACCAAAGCAATATTAACAATCAATCTATTGGTAATCCTGATTTGAAAAGAAGCTATGTACACAATTTAAATATCAGGTATTTTGCGTCTAAGTTTATTGCACAGAAAAATTTCTTTGCTACTTTGAATGCTTCTACAACCAACAATTCAATTGTGAATTATGATAGCGTTTTACCAAGTAGAGTGATTTTATCAAAACCTGTTAACGTGAATGGGGTGTATAGAGTGAATGGTAGTTTGAATTATGGTATTGGGTTTAAAAAAATATACTCCAGAGTGAACTTAGGATTGAGTGGAGGATTAAGCAACAACGTCTCTTTCTCTAATGGCTTATTAAATACCATTGTAACAAAATCGGTTGGCCCAACACTTTCATACAATTTGCAATTAGAGGAGATAGTTGATATTGATTTATCGGCTCGTTATTCTTATAATAAAACAAACAATGCAATCAATGCTGCATTAAATACTAACTACTTAACAAGAGTCTATTCGGCAGATATTACAAACTACCTTCCATTAGATATTGTTTTGAATCAATCTATGAATTATACGATTAATTCAGGTAGAGCAGCTGGATATAATACAGAAATTCCTATTTGGAACGCCTCTTTTTCTAAATACTTTATGAAAAACAAGAGAGCGGAGTTAAAGTTTAGCGCTTTTGATTTGTTAAACAGAAGTGCGGGCATCTCACGAAACGTATCTCAAAACCAAATTGTGGATCAGTCATATAATGTGATCAATCAGTACTTTTTGTTAAGCTTTACCTATAGCTTGCAAAAATCAGGATTAGGAGGAAATAAAGGCCGTGCAATGACAATTAAAATGAATTAACTAAATTTGAATAATTAAAAGCTTAAACACTAATATGAAAAAAGCACTATTTATAATGGCACTTGCATTGGTTTCTGTAACCATGGTGTCAGCGCAAATGAAAGAAGGTAAAATTGTTTACGAACGTAAAGTAAACATGTACCGTTCCATTACTGATCCGGAAATGCGCGCTAGAATCCCGGAATTCAGAACAGACAAGTTCGAATTGTTGTTTAATGGCCAGTCAAGCTTATATCGCACTGCGGCTGATGACGAAGCGCCAGACCCATTTGCAAACAATGGTGGCGACAGAGGAGGCCAACGTTTTAATTTTAGAGGTATGGAAGCGACTATTTTTACAGATATCGCTGGCCAAACACAATATGAAGCCCGTGCCTTTTTAGAGAAAGAATTTTTGATTGTAGATTCGACAAAAACTTTCAAATGGAAAATTTCTGACGAAACAAAGACGATTGCTAAGTACTTATGTAAAAAAGCAACTACTACTGTTTCGTCTCCTCAGATGACCATGCGTTTTGGTGGTGGTGGCGGAAGACCAAGAGCTAATAGAGATTCAAGCGCAACTGCAGCTGCGGAAATCAAGCCTAATGAAGTGGAAGTGGCGGTTTGGTATACAGAACAAATACCTGTTTCAGTTGGTCCTGATAATTATGCTGGTTTGCCAGGTGCCATTTTAGAAATTGACAATGACAACGGAGCAACTGTTACAACTGCGGTAGAAATAACTGCTAAGTATCCTAAAAAGGAATTAGTACAACCTACTAAAGGAGACAAAATGACTAGAGCTCAGTTCCAAGATAGCCTTAAGAAGATTATGGAAGAAATGCAAAAAGGTGGTGGTATGAGAATGGGCGGAATCAGTATTAGATCGAACAACTAATTGATTAGGTAACTATTTGTTGTCAATAGGTTGACAACAAATTTAAGATAAAATTAAAAATAAGAAGCCCTTGGGCTTCTTATTTTTTTATAGTCCATTTCCAACCAAGGGAAATATTCCTAGGCTCTCCTATATAGTAAGCGTATCCATTATTACCCTTAACGCTAAAATTTTTTGTCGCCATGGTGGAGTAATAGGTGTCGGTAGCATTTAATAAGTTCATCCAAATTTCACTTTGCCCGATTGTATAGGCCATTCGTACATTAAGCACATCAAATCCTGGATATTTTGTTGCATTGGTTTCATCCATAAAATAACTAGACTGATGTTGCCATTCTAGAGATCCTTGTAATGCCTTGCGCGTTTTCCAATACATACTAATGTTACTAAAAAAGTGAGGCGCTGCATTCATTTCTTTGCCACTCACATCCACTCCTTTTATCAAGGTATTCAAATAGGTGTGTTTTGCATTGGTCCCGTTCCAATGAAATTGTACAAATGAATTTAGTCTGTATTTAACTTGGTACTCAATGCCAATATGTTTTGTATTACCTGAATTTTGATTGAGGTTCACGCCATCTGTTTGTCGAACAGATATAATTTCATTTTTGCCTAATAGCTGATAAATGGATACTTCGGCGTACCATTTTTTAAATTGATACCAAACACCTATTTCGCTATTCTTAAATTGCTGCGGCAGCAAATACGGTACTCTAATTGCGTTGTAGATTTCTGTAATTTGCGGCGGTACAAAACCTTCGCTGTAGTTAAAGTATCCGCCAAAGTTATTTTTATTATACGTAAAGCCAAGTTTAGGGGACCAATTTGTAAAATAATTATTTGCGGAAGGTGTACCTGATTTTAATTTATTATTAAACAAGTATTCAAATTGGTCATAACGCAAAGTCATGTTCCATTTTATAGTTTTAGTTAATTGGGTAATTAAATTTAGGTACACCGCCTTATTATTAATTTGTGTGTTGTAAGTGGTGAGGAGGGAGTCTGGATTCAAATAACTAAACCTAGTGTACTTGCCTAGCACCGTATCTTTATAAATATCAATATAGTGTGCTATTAAATTTTGTTTTGTAATATCCAAATAGCCCCCCACAATTATTTTACTTTTAATATTTTTCAGATTCCAAATATGTTGAAGGTCTAGTACGTAACTATCAAAATGATTACTGTTTTCCTGACCCTTAAATTTTACAGGGTTGGATGTGGCCGCAATGGAATAGGTTGGATTTTGATCCATGGTATTATTCCGATACATGACATTCAAAACAGAAGTACTATTCGCGTTCCATTGATATTGTAAATTTTGCCTTGCTCTAAAACTATTAATTTTACGATAGGTAAAGGTTTGAAGCGAATTAAAATTTTTCTGTGCAAAATGAATGCTATCTACAGATCCAGTCATTTGGGCATAATAGTCGATCCATTGTAACGTTTGATACCCCTTCCATTTAGCACCTAATAAAAAGTCATGACGTGCACTAATCGCTTTTTTTGAGAAGTTGCTATATTCAATTGGTCCATTTTTTTGGTCTGCCCATGCCCCATTTACAATCCAAGTTCCCTTTTTGGTTGGGCCAGACCAGCTTGTCTCTAGCTTCTTTAATCCTAATGTATTCAACTGACTGTTTAAAATCAAAGTAGGATACGCGCTGCCTGATTTGGTTAAAATATTTACAACGCCGCCAATTGCCTCTGCCCCATAAAGCGCCGATGCAGGTCCTTTGATTACCTCAATGCTATGAATATTGGCCGTATTGATTTCGATAAGTGCATTATTACTAAACAAGCCGCTGGTTCTGATAGGCATACCGTCCTCCAAGTAAAGGTATAAGCCCTTTAGGGATATGGGTTGGCGAATTGCCATCATATGTTGTTCATTGCCAATAGTGGGCATATATACCCCACTCACCTTGTTTAATAAAAAATCAATTCTACTTGCTTTAGTTAGCTCTATAAGCTGTTGACTCAATAGCGAAATAGCAATAGGGGATTCGGTTCTTTTTTCGGTAAGCTTATTTGCTGAAACAATGACGGTAGTAAGTGGGTTGTAATTACTGTCCTGAATTTGCCCAAAACTATTATTAGAAACTAACAGGAAACAAGTAAATAAAAACAATATCCTCATAGATATAAAGCTAATAATAAATTAGTTCTATGATCTAATTTATTATGACCGATTAAAACCTTAATACTAAATGCTATTACCTCCGTGAGATTTTTTATGAAGATTACTGCACATTCGTTAGAGGATTACTATACTATTTGTGGTACCAAATACATTCGTTGCTTGTTGTTCTGTTTCAGCATCATTGAACCAAGCCTTTTTGTCGACTAGGTATTTAAACTCATGTGTGCTATCTATTGGCAAATTTACTGAGGCGGTAAAAAATCCATTGTTGTCTTTAGCCATTAACACTGGTTTTCTCCAATCATTGTTTAATCCAAGTAGCTCTACTTTTTTTCCTTCACTTGCGAAACTGAATTTTACTTTACAATAATCCTTTGTCTTAAAATATTTTTTCTCTATCATGGGATCCTATTTTTAAATTAATACAAGGGTAAAACAAAAGTAACCCAACTTAGTAGTTGCTTAAATGAGTAAATTCCTTTGCAAAAAAAATCCCTCCGAATTTATTCGGAGGGATTTTAAAATAAGATCGACGATCTTCTATTTCATAAAAAAGGTAACAATAAAATAAGTGATTGCTGCAAGTGTCGCACTAACAGGAATCGTTAATACCCACGCCCACAATAGGTTGGTAGTAACGCCCCATCTTACTGCACTTAAACGCTTGGTGGCACCAACTCCAATAATTGAACCAGTAATAGTATGTGTCGTAGAAACAGGAATACCCATTTGACCCGTAAAGAACAAAGTAAATGCACCTGCTGTTTCAGCGGCAACGCCTTCTAATGGAGTTACTTTAGTGATTTTAGAACCCATTGTTTTAACAATTTTCCAACCACCACTCATGGTGCCTAAACCAATTGCTAAGTAACAAGCTACAGGCACCCAGCTTGGCAATTGACCAAAGTCTTGGATGCTCCCACTCGCAATTAATGCGGCACCAATAATACCCATTACCTTTTGTGCATCATTACCACCGTGTCCAATACTAAATGCAGCCGAACTAAATAGCTGTAATTTTTTAAACATATTGGCAACCGTGTGTGCGGTAGGTGTTTTAATTTTTTCTACATATAAGTAAATCAACATAAACAAAATAGAAGCGCCAATGATACCATAAACGATAATAGAATTATCTGCTTTATCAATCTCGCTTGCGAATGTTTTTTGAATATTGAACTTTGAAATTTTAGCTTGAACCTTTTCAATGTTTATAGCCTGAATAGGATAAATGCCATTCATTGTTACAATTGCAGAATCCATGGTAATAGTGCCTGCTAGATATAGTTTTAATGGCTCTTTATAAGCCTCTGTTTTTTCCTTAGCGACATCGTACACTTGCTTTGCAGAGTCATTTTCGGCAGCTCTTGCCTCTAAAGTTAAAAAGTCATTTGCATTACGTACTTCATCCTTAAGTTTACTAGTAGCCACTGCGCTTAACCAGCCTTTTTCATTGGCAGTTGCTGCAATTTTATTAGCACCTAATACATCAAAATCGGTTAAGTAAGGATGGACAAGTTCATAGGATGCGTTGGCTTTTTCTAATTTAGTTTCATTCAAAGTTAATTTAGCCAATAGAACAGTATCTCCACTTTTTTTCAATAAATCTCCCTTAATATTCGCAATTTCTTTTTTGTATTTATCTACACCATAAAACTTTTGAACGTTTTCGTTAATCTTGCTATCCTCGAACTTATCAAACATCAATACAGTACCCAATGTCGCAAGACTAATAATCACCATTCGCCACCAAATATTTCGCATGATGGTAACCACTGTAATAAATACAGAAATGATAATCCCTATGATAGGTGCTAGGAAAATAAATAAAACTGTTTTCATGATAGTGTCCGCATCCACAATCTTCGCCCAAGGGAAATCAATTCCTTTAATCATTAAGGCATGCGCAATGGCTGCACCCGCAAAACCTCCAATCAATGTATGAGAGGAAGATGAAGGAATACCATACCACCAGGTAAGTAAGTTCCAGAAAATAGCAGCAAGTAAACCAGAAAAAATTACCGGTAAAGTAATAAATTCTTTATACACTGTTTTGCTGATGGAATTGGCAACTGCGTGGTCTTTAAATATCCAGTAAGCTACTGAGTTGAAAAGCGCAGCCCATAAAACCGCTTGCAATGGGGTTAATACCTTTGTAGATACAACGGTAGCAATAGAGTTAGCCGCGTCATGAAATCCATTGATATAATCAAAAACCAGAGCAAGGGCTATAATAATAATTAATAATGTCATCTTGAGTTAAATTAAGCGTACTTGATGATAATAGATTCGATTACGTTTGAAACGTCCTCAATTTTGTCAGTAGCTATTTCAAGTACTTGATAGATTTCTCTTTTCTTGATTACTTCTTTGAAATCATTTTCTTGCTCGAATAGTTTTTCAATGCTCATATCAAATACATCATCTGCTTGATT